>NZ_PUGA01000027.1:0-94772 GCF_003236725.1 Pantoea sp. ARC270 | reverse complement strand
GGGTGGAGCAGCCTGGTAGCTCGTCGGGCTCATAACCCGAAGGTCGTCGGTTCAAATCCGGCCCCCGCAACCACTATTTAAACACCTGAAAGGGTGTTTTTTTGTTTCTGCCGTTCCCCTTCTCTTCTGTTTTCTCTCTTTCCACGGCGAAAAGTCTGCGGATAACCGGGGCTACCCGCACGTTAATTAGCGATGCGCCAGCGCGGCCCCGCTCTCCACATAGGCTTTGATGCCGTTCAGAATCGCCTCCGCAACCTGATGCTGATAGCGGGTGGTGCGTAACTTCCGCTCCTCCTCCACGTTACTGATAAACGCCGTTTCCACCAGAATAGAGGGAATATCCGGGGCTTTCAGCACGGCAAATCCCGCCTGATCGACAGTGCGCTTGTGCAGATGGTTGATGCGGCCCATGCGATGCAGCACCTCTTTACCGAACTTCAGGCTGTCATGGATCGTCTGACGCTGCACCATGTCGAACATGGTGTGATCGAGATAGCGGTCACCACTTTTGCTGACGCCGCCAATCAGATCGGATTCATTCTGCGTCTGAGCCAGAAAACGGGCCGCGGCGGAGGTTGCCCCGCTGGTGGATAAGGCAAAGACTGACGAACCGCGTGCCGCCCGGCTGGTGAAGGCATCTGCATGGATGGAAACAAAGAGATCGGCGCGCTGTTTGCGGGCTTTAGCAACCCTGACGCGCAGCGGAATAAAGACATCCTCATTGCGCGTCATGTACGCCTTCATGTTGGACTCTTTGTCGATCAGCGCTTTAAGCCGCCGTCCGATCTTCAGCACGATATCCTTTTCGCGGGTCTTATATTTGCCGTGTGCGCCCGGATCTTCCCCGCCGTGCCCCGGATCGATCATGATGACAATTGGTCGATCGCGTCCCGCCCTGCCCGGCAGAGGGGCCTGAACCCCGGCGTCTTTCTCCAGCGCGCCCTGATTATAATCTTTCAGCAGCGCAAGCAGCGGATCGTCTTCCGCCTGGTTCTGGGTCGGATAGAGGTCCACCACCAGCCGGTGATTGATTCCGGCGACCGGGGCCAGATTAAAGATCTTCGGCGAAACGTTGCGCTTTAATTCGAGAACGACGCGAACCGTGTCGCTGTCGAACTGGCCGACCCGGGCATGTTTGATAAAGGGATCATCGACCCGCACCAGTTTATTGACCCCTTTCAGGACCGGATTAAGGTGCAGGCCCTGAATATCTATGACCAGGCGTTCAGGATTGCTTAGCGCAAACTGCTTATATTTCAGCTCAACGCTGGACTCCAGCGTCATCCGTGAATAGGTCGATGAGGGCCAGATACGCACGGCCACAATGTGATTTTTTGCCGCCAGCCCGGTGCGGCTGACGCTTAACAGCAGTAAGGCGCCTGTCCCCTGTAAAAATCGTCTGCGTGAAAAATGGGAATTAACGTCTGACATGCCGCTCCAGCTGCTGAGTAATGTCTAAAAAAGCGCCAGTTAATAAAATGGCGGCGAAAACTTTATCCAATCCCCGGAATGATGTCACCCCGGAAAACCTAAATAATGCAGGCTGTTAGCGGCTTTGACACTTAGAAAAACGTAAATTTTCGTCAGGATTAAGGCTTGCAAAATGGCACGCAAAAGCATAAAAATACAAAAAATACGAATAAACATTCATTGAGGGTTGGCCGTGAAGGAACGTAGTACCGAGCTGGTTCAGGGGTTTCGCCATACCGTTCCCTATATCAATGCCCACCGGGGTAAAACCTTTGTCATCATGCTGGGTGGCGAGGCGATTGAGCATGAGAACTTCTCCGGCATCGTCAATGATATCGGCCTGCTTCATAGCCTGGGTATCCGCCTGGTGGTGGTCTATGGCGCCCGCCCGCAGATTGATGCCAGTCTGGCGCAGCAGCAGCTGGAGCCGGTTTATCATAAGTTTACCCGGGTGACCGACGCGCAATCTCTGGAGCTGGTAAAACAGGCTGCCGGCCGGCTGCAGTTAGATATTACGGCCCGCCTCTCGATGAGTCTGAACAACACGCCGCTGCAGGGTGCGCATATCAATGTAGTGAGCGGCAACTTCATCATTTCTCAGCCGCTGGGCGTGGATGATGGCGTGGATTACTGCCACAGCGGCCGTATCCGTCGCATTGATGAGGCGGCGATTCATCGTCAGCTGGATAACGACGCCATTGTGCTGCTTGGCCCGGTGGCGGTTTCCGTGACCGGCGAGAGCTTTAACCTGACCTCCGAAGAGGTCGCCACCCAGCTGGCGATCAAACTTAAAGCGGAAAAAATGATCGGCTTCTGCTCTGAGCAGGGCGTGCTGAACAGCGACGGCGAGATCATTTCCGAACTCTTCCCGAACGATGCGCAGGCCCGCATTGACGAGATTGAAAAGGAGGGTGACTACCTTTCCGGCACGGTGCGCTTCCTGAGGGGAGCGGTGAAAGCCTGCCGCAGCGGAGTCCGCCGCAGCCACCTGATCAGCTATCAGGAAGATGGCGCGCTGTTGCAGGAGCTCTTTTCTCGCGACGGTATCGGTACGCAGATCGTGATGGAGTCGGCAGAACAGATCCGCCGCGCCAACATCAACGACATTGGCGGCATCCTCGAACTGATCCGGCCGCTTGAGCAGCAGGGCATTCTGGTTCGCCGCTCACGCGAGCAGCTGGAGATGGAGATCGATAAATTCACCATCATTCAGCGCGATAACCTGACCATCGCCTGTGCGGCACTCTATCCCTTTATGGATGAGAAGATTGGCGAAATGGCCTGTGTGGCGGTGCATCCGGACTATCGCAGCTCTTCACGCGGTGAGATGCTGTTGCAGCGTGTAGCGCTTCAGGCGCGCCAGATGGGGCTGGAAAAACTGTTCGTGTTAACCACCCGCAGCATCCACTGGTTCCAGGAGCGCGGCTTTACGCCGGTAGATATCGAGTCACTGCCGGAAAGTAAAAAAGAGATGTATAACTATCAGCGGCGCTCAAAAGTGCTGATGGCCGACCTCACCTGATGTTATCCCTCCGGGGGAGAGCGATCATGGATGTGAACTCTCCCCTCTCTTTTATCCTGCTGCGCTCAGTCGATCGACCAGACCACTGCGTCGCTGCGTCTGCAGCTGTACCGCGCGCTGAAACACACCCGGTTCGCTGTAGATGGTCAGCTGACGCCGCGCGCGCGTAATGGCGGTGTAAACCAGTTCGCGGGTCAGTACCGGCAGAGACTGAGTTGGCATAACCAGCGCAGTGTGGTCAAACTCCGATCCCTGTGATTTATGCACCGTCATGACCCAGGCGGTTTCATGTGAGGGTAAACGGCTCGGCTGAATCGCTTTGATCGTGCCATCCGGCAGCGGGAAAAAGACCCGGAGGTTGCCCTCATCATCACGCAGCGCTATGCCAATGTCGCCGTTAAACAGGCCGAGCGCGCTGTCATTGCGGGTGATCATCACCGGCCGCCCGGCATACCAGCGGCTGCCGATGCCAGGACGACGGAGGCGCTGCAGCTGCATCAGCCGCTGTTCGATGCGCTGATTCAGCCCCTGTACGCCAAAGGGGCCGTCTCGCAGTGCACAGAGCAGCTGATAACGGCCAAACGCCGCAATCACCTCTGCGGGTGAGGCCTGCTCCCTGATCAGCTGCAGGAAGGGCTGATAACCGGCGGCGACTTCATCCAGCATCGCCTGATAGGCTTCCGCACTGTCCAGCGGCTGATAGCTGACATCCTCATAGGCCTCAGCAAACACCGCCCTGACCTCCTCCGCGTCACCACGATTGATGGCTTTTGCCAGCAGACCGATGCCGGATGAGGCGTCAAAACGGTAACTTTTCTGCAGCAGGCAGATGCTGTCGCGCACCGTCGGTGCCTGCAGATCGTCACTGCCCTGCAGGGTGCAACCGGTCAGCAGGGCAAGCTGTTCTGCCCGCGCCTGGCTGTAGCCACTTTCGGTACAGCGGCAGATGTCGCCCAGTACCGCCCCCGCCTCAACCGAGGCCAGCTGGTCGCGATCGCCCAGAAACACCACGCGGGCATGCGGCGGCAGCGCGGCAATCAGTTTGGCCATCATCGGCAAATCGACCATCGAGGCTTCATCCACCACCAGCACATCAAGATGCAGCCGGTTACCGGCATGATAGCGCAGGCGCTGGGTATCAGGTTGCGCGCCCAGCAGGCGATGCAGGGTCGTGGCTTCAGCAGGAAAACGCTGACGCTCTTCGTCACTCACGGCCAGATCCTGCAGTGCCCTGCCCAGGGATTCGGTCAGCCGCGCGGCAGCTTTGCCGGTCGGGGCCGCCAGCTGGATCCGCAGCGCGCCGGGATGCAGACGAATCAGCGCCGCGAGCAGTTTCGCCACGGTGGTGGTTTTCCCGGTGCCGGGGCCGCCGGAGATCACCGCCGTCTTGCGGGTCAGCGCCACCGCCGCCGCAATCTTCTGCCAGTTTTCCGGCTGGTCACCAAACAGGCTGTTGAGCACCTCACCGGCGGCACGCATATCCAGCGCGGAGGTCATCTCCTGAGCGGCAAAAAAGTCGGCAACCCGGCCTTCGCTGTGCCACAGACGATGCAGGTAGAGACGCTGATTGCTCAGCACCAGGGGCGTCACCCGACTGCCGTCGCTGACCGCCGACCAGTCAGCAAGACGAGCTGACCAGTTATCGGGCGCACCAGCAGCCTGCCAGATCGCCTGAGCCAGTGCAGGCTGCCGGCCGGCAAACAGCCGGGCTTCACAGAGGTTGCTCAGCGGTAAACAGACGTGCCCCTCGCCCGCCTCGGCGCTGACGCAGGCCGCCGCGAGGAGCAGCGCAGGCTGTGATTCAGCGGCCACGAGGCGGGCAAACTGAATATCCAGCGGACGCAGGAGACGTTTGTCGACTGCCTGCAGCAGCAGACTCAGCATGTCACTCATCCTCTCTCTCCGTTCTTACCAAACAGTGCATCCATCTCCTCCACACACTCTGCGGAGGGGCGGGTAGCAAAAATGCCGTTGTCGGGCGAGCTGCCATCCATCCCGCGCAAAAACAGATAAAAGACGCCGCCAAAATCGCGATCGTAGCGGTAATCCGGCAGGCGATGGGTCAGATAGCGATGCAGCGCCAGCGTATAGAGCTGATACTGCAGATCGTAGCGGTGCCCGATCATCGCCTGCGCCATCGCCTCCTGGGTGTAAGCGCTGTGGCTTTCCCCCAGCCAGTTCGACTTGTAGTCGAGCAGATAATATTTTCCCTGCCAGCGGAAGACCAGATCGATAAAGCCCTTCAGCATGCCCCGCACCTGACGAAAATCCAGGGAGGCAGCCTGCTGAGAGAGGCTGTCGTGCCGACGCAGCAGCGCATCCAGCCCGGCTGCCGTCAGCAGATTATCGATCGGCAGATAAAACGCCATCTCGATCAGCCGTTCGCTGCTTTTGATCGCCGACAGCGTCAGCCCCTCCGCGTTGAGCGGGGTCTCTAACACCCGCGCGATCCACGTCTCCAGCACCGGCAACCAGCTCAGCGGGTAGCCATTGTGCTGCAGCTGATCTTCCAGCCAGATGCGTTCCGGCGGTTCAGTAAAGTCGATAGACTCAAACAGGCCGTGCAGAAACGTACCGGGTGCCGCACCGCGCGGGAAATGGTGCGGCGTCAGTGCCGTCTCTTCACCGCTCTCCTCTTCGCCCGCCGCGTCAATATCGAAGCTGGGCAATGCATCCAGCAGCGGCGAACTGTGGTGCTGCTGCAGGCCGGAATAACTGGTGACCCGCCAGACATCCGTTCGCGCCTGAGTCACGACGCGGCTGCTCAGGACGTCGTCGCCCGGCTGCGCATCCTGCCATCGTTCGCCGGGCAGCAGATCTGCCTCGACCAGCGCAATGCCCGTCCCGGTTAACGCCTGCAGAGAACGGCTGAGCTGCTGCGCATCGGCCGCCTCGCCTTTCTGAATCAGATAGCCGAGCGCGCTCTTGTGCAGGTCGCTTTCGCCCTCTTTTTTGCGCGTGCCTTTGATCAGCGGCGCAATCCCGACGCTGCAGTGATACACCGAGCGGGTCAGCGCCACATAGAGCAGGCGCAGATCCTCTGCCAGACGCTCCTCTTCCGCCAGCGCCAGGCTTTGTGCATCGCCCTGAACGTCCAGCAGAGCCGCAAAACTTTCGCGGTCGTGATAAAGCGCACTGGCCGCTTCGCGGAATCCGGCAGCAAACGGCAGCCAGACCAGCGGGTATTGCAGCCCTTTCGATTTGTGGATGGTGATAATCTGCACCAGGTGGCGGTCGCTCTCCAGACGCAGCTGCTGGCTGGCGGCCTGGCTGTTCGGGCGGGCAATCTGCTGTGCCAGAAAACGCACCAGCGCGTGCGGGCTCTCCAGCTGCACTGAGGCTTCCTGCAGCAATTCCCCCAGATGCATCAGATCGGTCAGGCGCCGCTCTCCGTTCTCCGACGCCAGCATATTCTCCGCCAGCTGTCGTTTGATCATCACGTCGCGCAGCATCGGTAACACGCCGCGCTGGTGCCACAGCTGCTGCCAGACGGCAAACTGCTCGACCAGCGCATCCCAGTCGCGTTCATTCTGGCTCAGCGTTTCCAGCGTCGCCGCATCAATGCCAAAGATAGAGGTCGCCAGCGCGCTGCGCAGTAAGCGCTCCTGCTCCGGGGCCTGAATCGCCTGCAGCAGCCAGAGTAATTCACGCGCTTCCGGCGTGGTATAGACGCTGTCGCGGCTGGAGAGGTAGACCGAGGGGATCGCCAGCGCATTCAGCGCATCGCGGATTAAGGTGGCTTCATTGCGGCTGCGCACCAGCACCGTGATATCGGAAGCCCGCACCGGCTGCAGCGCCTCACCTTTCCCTGCAAAGGCGCGCCCCTGCTGTCCGGCCACCAGCCAGCGGCTGATGTCGGCGGCACACTGCTGCGCCATAAACTGCTGATAATCACTGCTGCCGACGCCCTCACCGGGTTGCAGCCAGAAGCGTAACGCCGGTTGCGGCTGCCCATCATAAATCAGCTTCAGTGACTGATTGGGTGCCGCAGGCTGTACCGGCTGAAAAGGGATCGCCGAGAACAGGAACGGTGACTCCAGCTGAGAGAAGAGGCGGTTAACGCTTTCGACCATTTCCGGCGAAGAGCGCCAGTTCGTATCCAGCGTGTAGTGAGCACTGACTTCGTTTCTGGCCCGCAGATAGGTAAAGATATCCGCGCCGCGAAAAGCGTAGATCGCCTGTTTCGGGTCACCGATCAGAAACAGCGCCTGCTCCGGCTGATTCACATAGAGCGTGCGGAAAATACGATATTGCTGCGGGTCGGTATCCTGGAATTCGTCAATCAGGGCGACCGGGAAACGCGCCCGGATGGTTTCCGCGAGCAGAACCCCGCCAGGCTGTCGCAGCGCCTCATCCAGCTTACTGAGCAGGTCGTCAAAACCTAACAGCGCCCGCAACCGCTTCTCGCGCTGAACCGTAGCGCGCACATCGATCAGCGCCTGAGCAATGATCACATCCCGCAGCGACAGCGGCTCTGCCAGAAACTGGTCGATGGCCTCAAACAGGGCGTGGCGTGGTGCTTCACCCTTTTTGGTTTTCTCCTCCAGCACCTGCTGGCCAAACCGCTCCAGCTCCTTCGGCAGCTGATAATCCAGCGTCTCACTGCTGGCCCACTGGGTGACTCTGGCGACCCAGTTGGGCAGATGTTTACTGCTGTAGCTGCGCTTATCCACGCCTGAGGCGCTGATGATGCCTTCAACGTCGCGACTCAGCGCCTGCCACTGCTGTTTGATGGCGTTGATGCGCGCCAGATTGCGGGCATGGCGGGAGGCCAGCGTCTCATCGGCCGCGGGCGGTCGTTTCAGTCCTGGCGTTTCGCCCTGGAGCCAGGGACGCAGCGTGTTCAGCAGGCTGTCCGGCCCGCTCCACTCTGCGGCGATAATCCGCGCCACATCCAGCGACAGCGGATAGCACTGGCGACGCCAGAAGTCGGCGGCGGACTGCTTCAGCAACGCCTGCTCATCTTCGATCAGCTCCTGCTCAAACAGCATGCCCGACTCAAACGCATTCAGATTGAGCATCCGCTGACAGAAGCCGTGGATGGTAAAGATGGCGGCTTCATCCATCTGCCTTTCGGCGGCCAGTAGCTGCGCCGCGGCCTGACTCAGATCCGGCATCTGCTCCAGTAATTGCTGATGCATCGGATTGCTGCTTTTGCCCCGGATACAGGCCAGACGCAGCTGGTGGATGTTCTCGCGGATACGGCCGCGCAGCTCGGCGGTGGCGGCCTCGGTAAAGGTCACCACCAGAATCTCTTCAACCGAGAGCGGCCGGCTGTAGGCGTTTTCTTCGCCCAGCCCCAGCAGCAGGCGCAGATAGAGCAGGCCAATGGTAAAGGTTTTTCCGGTGCCCGCAGACGCCTCAATCAGCCGCTCACCCCTGAGCGGCAGCGTTAAAGGATTCAGCGATACGGGGGGTAACTGCGTCATTGGGTCTCACTCTTTACCGGCAGCGACTGCTGCAACTGCGCCACTTCATCCCAGGTTTTCCAGCCAGGCTGCCGGGCATAGTCAATTTTGCCATTGTTACTGCCCGCAATCTGCGAGGTCATGACCATGCCATTATGTTCGATAACCGCCTTGCGGAAAAAGTCTGCCACGCTGGCCGGGGTGAGCAGCTGCACCTGCTCTATCACTTTCTGCCGGGTATCAAACGTCTCATTCTGACGATCGAAGTCACGGCTGTAACGATCGGCTTCTTCATCCAGCGTCTGGGGACGCTGCTGCAGGTCATTGATCATCGCCTGCTGATACTGCGCAAAATCGGCCTGGCTCATGTTGCGCAGACGTTTTTCCGCCTCGGGATAGAACGCCTGGTAACGCTGCAGCAGCCAGTCAGGTTGCCGGCTGTTACTCTGCAGCAGGAAGCCAACGCCCCACTGTCGGCCGACCGGCATCTGGAAGGCAAACACCGCATAGCCGAGCTGCTCTTTTGTGCGCAGCTGGTTGTAGAACCACGGCTGCACGATCTGGCTCAGCATGGAGCTGTTGGCCATGCTCTGATATTCGCTGTAGCCCAGCGGAATATAGAGCGCGGCAAGCGCCGAGTCGGTACTGCTGCCCGGCTGCTGCAGATTGGCCTTCAGCGGTTTATCGAACGAGACATACTGACTCTGCCAGTCGCGGGTCGCGTGACTCTGCATCTGCTGTTTCAGTTCATGTCCCAGCTGCGTTACGCTGTCTGCACTGAGGTTGCCGACCACCAGCATCTCTGGCGTCGCATCGCGGAACAGTGCGTCGCGGTAAGCCGTCACCTCATCAAGCGTGATCGTGCTGACCAGTCTGCGGCGCGTCTCGCGCTGGGTATAAGGCAGCTGAGAGAGCATCTGCATCGGCTGAATCGCCTGTTCGAACGCCTTGCCCTTTTCCGCCGCCTCCAGCCGCTCCAGATACCAGGATTTTGCCTGCGCCAGTTGCTGCTCTGTCGGCTGGAAGTGGGCATACCCTTCGACCAGTTTCTTCAGCAGCACCGGCAGGCGCTGCGTGAAGCCGCTGGCATTGAACACCAGACCTTCATCTTCACCGGTTGAAAAGCTGATGCCGCCCACCGAAGCCTGCGAATTTAGCTCGTCCAGCGCCAGGCTGGAGAGGTAGTCATTCAGGCCGAACAGCACCTGCTGACGTGCATCGCTGATAGCGTGCCTGTTGCGTAAGGCCAGGGTGATCGCCGCCTTTGGCTCGCGGGCATAATAGCGGCTGGGCATCCAGTAAATGCGCATGCCGTCGTCGTTAGCCAGTCTGACCGGATGCTGCCAGGTTTTACCGTCAGCGGGCAGCAGCGTGAAGTCGTCCGGAATATAGGGGTTCAGCGCAGGCATTGCCAGCGCGATCTGACTGGCGCGCTGCTGCCAGTCAGCAAAGGTCTGCGGCGTGATTTTCTCTGCCTGATAAGGCGCATCCACAAAGTAGGCTTTTTTGTTGTGCGGCTCCTGCGGGCTGATGTACCAGATACGCGCACGTTGCGGCGTCATCTCCTGCAGGCGGGCAGCGATCGCGGCGGCATCGTACTGATCGGCCAGGTAAGGCGCATCCAGCGTGTGTTCCACCGGCACCCGCAGCATGGTGTCGGCCAGCCACTCAATGTAATCCATATCGCGGGTGATGGAGGGATAGCGGAAGTCGAGTGCCAGTACGTGAGAGACCTCATCGAAATAGCGCTTATCGTCGCCCTGCTGACGCAGCAGATTGATGTAGCTGAATACCGCCGCCACCACTTCATCACGCTGCGCCAGGCCTTTATCCGTCAGGGAGACCGTAATGGCAAACACGCCGCTGTTACGTTCGGTCATCGGGTCGGCGCCGGCATTGACACCGTCCGCCAGCCCCTGCTTCTGCAGCCAGTCGGTCAGCGTATTTTTGCTGCGGTTACTGATTAAGTAGCTGATCAGCGTGTCCGTTTTACTGCGAAAACGATCGCTGTTGTTCCCGATGCGGAATTCAATTTTGAGCTGCTTGCGCGGCTGGGCGGGCACATAGTGAATGATGATGCCCTGCTGCGCATCGGTGACCACCGGCACGTTAATCTCCGGCACGCTGGCATGGTGACTTTTGATGCGGCCAAAGGTTCTGGCGGCAATCGACGCCATCTCCGGCAGCGGTTTGTTGCTGTAGATGACCGCCTTCATCAGGTTGGCGGAGTAATGCGTGTGGTAGAAGTCCAGCAGCGCCTGGTGCAGTTTACTGCCCGGCTTATCTTTCAGGGTCTCTAAATTACCGCCAGAAAAACGCGACGCCGGGTGTGCCGGGTTCAGGGTTTCGGCGCCGACCTGAGCCATGCGCAGGCCGTCACGCGCGCGCGCCATGGTCAGCTCGGCATTGACGGCGTGACGCTCGCGGTCAGCGTTGACCGGATCCAGCAGCGGTGCCGCCACGGCATCCGCCAGGCGGTCGACCGCCGGTTCCAGCGCCGCATTTTCCACTTCCAGATAAAAGGCGGTGCGATAAGAGGCGGTGCTGGCATTGTGACTGCCGCCATGTTTTTTCAGGAACTCGGCCAGGTTGTCCGGCTGCGGGTAGCGCTTTGAGCCCATCAGCACCATATGTTCGAGGTAGTGAGCCAGTCCCGCCTGCTGATCGGGATCGTCCAGCGATCCAATCGGCAGCGTCAGCGCCGCCAGCGATTTCGGTGCCACCGGATCGGACACCAGCAATACCGTCAGTCCGTTATCGAGACGGATGGCCTGATAGTTTCGGGGGTCCTGGTCACTTTTGCGAATGGTGTCGTTAACTGGCTGCCAGCCTGCAGATGTCTGCGCCAGGGCTGAGCAAGCCACCAGGCTCAACAGTAGTGCCGCTATCCAGCGTGCGTGTAGCCGCATGTAAACCCCTCTTGTTTCCCGATAAGCCGCCAATTACTGATGCGGCGGCTCAAAGCCAGGCAAAAATTTCTGTGTGTGTAGTCAGTCTGCAAAATGCGATCTGACCTGCTATTCATCATCCTGATGTGCGGCCAGCACCGGCAAATACCAGCGCTGCGCCGCCTCAGTGATCTGCTGCAGTTGCGCCTCATCCAGCACGCGGCAGAGCCGCTGCAGATAGGGGTCGCTGCCCTCTCCCTCCACCTGGTAGCTGCCAGACCAGGCCGTCAGCAGGCGATTGCGCGCCTTCAGCTGCGTGGCTTCATCCGTGAGTAACTGCTGGCTCTTTTTGTCGTAGCTGGCGGTCAGCCACGCACCGCCACTTTTGCTGAGCAGCATCAGCGGCTGACGCAACCCGTCGAGGTAACCGGCGATATAGTCATTCAGGGCGGCCATCGCCTCTGACTGCGGCACGGCAGGAAAACACCAGCGGCTCTGCTGGCGGCCATACATACGGCTGCTGCCGGTGCCGCCCAGCGCGCAGTAAATCAGATGCTCCAGCCAGAGCAGCAGGCCATCGTTCATGTTGAGGACGCCAGGCCGCCAGCGCAGGAGCCCGTCGCTCTGCACCTGCGTCAGCCAGCCGGTTAAGCTGACCTGCTCCAGTTGCAGATTCACTTCCCAGCTCTCGCCGTCGCTGCGCTGGTTCACCACTTCCGCCGCCACTTCCTGCATCTCATCACGCTGCGCCTGCCAGAAGAGTTCGCCAAATGCGCCGTAGGGCAGATTACCGGCGGCGCGATGGTGCGCATAGAGCCGCTGGGTATCCTCGCCTTCGACCAGGGCATTCAGCAACTGGGCATTGATCTGGTAACGCTCCAGGTTGTCGAGCGCAAAAGGTTCGCTGTCGGGCAGCTCATCCTCCTCCAGCCAGAAGCTCACGCCGAGACGCTGGTGGAACCAGGCGCGAACCGGGTGCCGCCAGAAGCGCAGAAAGGCCTCTAAGGTGAGTGCATCGATGTCCGGGGCCGTCAGCGGCTGGACAAATTCGGGTTGCGGCTGCCCCGCCCCCTGGGCGGCAGGCAGCCACTCGCGGGCGAAGCTCTGCAGTCTGGCGGCAGGCTGGAAGTTCTCAGCGGCAAACGGCATCCTGCTGTTGAGGTGCTGCAGATGCGCCCGCACCCGTCCGGCACTCTCATCCAGCTCCAGATGACCATCCCCCTCCAGGTAAAAACTCTGTCCGATGTAATCCAGCAGTTCTGTGACCAGCACCGAGGGATAGCGTTCCGTATTATCCTGAATCGCCCGGCCGATATAGCTGATGTAGAGCTGCTGCTGAGCGGAGAGCATCGCCTCAAGAAACAGGTAACGGTCATCATCACGGCGGCTGCGGTCGCCTTTACGGGACTGCTGCTGCATCAGATCAAAGCCTAACGGCGCAAGCGTGCGCGGATAGACGCCGTCGTTCATTCCCAGCAGACAGACCAGCTGGAACGGTATTGAACGCATCGGCATCAGGGTACAAAAGTTGATCTGCCCGGCCAGAAAGCGCTGGCTGATGCGCTGCTGATCGAGCCGGCTGCGCAGGTCGTCGCGCAGCAGCGCCACCGGGATCGCCTCCTCAAACCGCGCATCCATTCCGTACTGAATCAGTTGCTGCCACTGCTCTTCCACCAGCAGTAAAGCGGCCTCGGTTTCCGCGTCAGGCGTGAAGAAGGCGTTCAGCAGTTCCCGGCACATCGGCAGCCACTCCGCCAGCGGGCGGGGTTCCGCCAGCCGCTCACGCCAGTGATTCAGCCGCGCGAGCAGCTCAGCCAGATGGCCCGCCAGCTCCCCCACCAAACCACTCGACTCGTCATAAGGCAGAATCCCCTCCCAGTCGCCGTTGTGGCTCTCCATCGCATAACCCAGCAGCATACGCTGCAGGCCAAAGCGCCAGGTGTGCTGGCCGGTAATCGGCAGTGAGAGGGCTTCAACGCTGGCATCATCCAGCCCCCAGCGAACGCCTGACTCGCTGACCCAGCGCCGCAGCAAACGCAGGCCGCTTTCATCAATGGCGAAGTGGGACGCCAGCGCCGGCACATCCAGCAGCGCCAGCACATCTTCTGAGACAAAACGGCTGTCCGGCAGCGCCAGCAGATGCAGAAACGCCACGATGGCCGGATGCGCCTGACTGGCCCGCCGGTCTGAAATCGCAAAAGGCAGATAGCGATCGGCGGGCGCATTGGCGAACACGGCCTGAATGAACGGTGCGTAAGCGTCGATGTCGGCCACCATGACAATAATGTCGCGTGCTTTCAGCGTCGGATCAGCCTCCATCATCGCCAGCAGATGATCCTGCAGTACCTCAACTTCGCGCTGCGCACTGTGGCAGACCTGCACCACGATCGAACGATCCGCCGGATCGAGGAGGCGCTTGCGATCGCTGTGCGCCAGTTCCGCCGCGTTCAGCCCGATGATGGCACTGTCCTGCAGATTGAGAAGATCGTACTGCATGCAGTACAGCAGGTTGTCCGGCTCTACATCCACAAAGGCATCGATGTCGTCGCTGGCATCCATCTGGCTGAGCAGAAAGAGGTTGTCACGCCCCAGCTTGCCCCATGAGGCCAGCAGCGGATTCGTCAGTTGCTGTTCACCGGCTTCGTTAAACAGCTGCGGCGCCTGCTCTGCGTCCCGGAACAGTCCACGCGCCGCCTCAGCGTCATGGCGGCGGCGCTGACGGCTTTGCAGCTTCGCCAGGAAGGCGTAGTCCTGAATATCGCCCCAGTAGTCGCGGCAGGGATTGGTAAACAGCAGGTGGATGTCGATGTGACGTCCCAGCGCCTGTAGCGCCTGCAGATAGATCGGCGGCAGTGCGGAGATACCACAGATAAAGACCCGCCTGGGCAGGTTTTCCGGCGTGCTCTTCGCCTGCTCCAGCGTGCGGATAAATCGCGCATAGAGATTCGCGCGGTGCCATTCCGGCTGTCGCAGCGTGCGTGTGTAGCTCACCAGATCGCGCCACAGGGCGGCCTGCCAGCGCTGCGCTTCGCCCAGCCCGTCGATACTTTCGCCGCGCTCCCAGCTGTTGAGCCAGTCAGCGCGATAGACCAGATACTGGTCAAACAGATCCGCCACACGGGAGCTGAGCTGAAACAGTTTGCGCTTGTCGCCGTCGTCATGGAGATAGTGACGTAAGGAGGTGAACTCCTCCTGCTCCAGCATCACCGGCAGCCGATGCATCAGCTTCCAGCTCATGCTGGCCTTGCTGAAGGCACTCTCTACCGGGATGTCGGGCAGCACGCGCACGAACATCTCCCAGATAAAACTGGCGGGCAGCGGAAATTCGATGTTGGCTGCAATGCCAAAGGTCTGCGCCAGCTCCATCTGCAGCCACTGCGCCATACCCGGACTCTGCACCAGTATCATTTCTGACGCGAAAGGGTCATCAAGAGGATCATGTTTAATCACCGCAGCCGCGAGAATCTTCAGCACATCGAGCTGATTTGAGTGATAGACGTGAAACATGACAACTCCTGTGGTAACTCAGAACATGACTGCGGTATTGCGGCCCTGTCACTTTACCGCGTATCGCTGTTGAAACCCATCAAAAGGGCGTCCCGCAGGCATTAACATCGCAGTCGGCTCAGGGAGGCATGACGCCCGAAGGGACCGGTGACGTCGGCCCGTTCCAGCATGCAGCCCGCGGGCCCCGGCTGCTGTTGCAGCGTGGATTGCCAGCCCGCAACTTCATGCCCCGCCAGGCGCTGTTCAGCGACGTACCAGGCCTCCTGCTGCGCCCACTGCTGACTGAATCCCCGCGCCAGAGCGCGATGATAGTGCAATAGCGTGCTGCTGCTTAATGCCATTAACAACAGAGCAAATAACACCTCTGGCAGGGAGAAGCCTGCGCCTTTACAGACAGGCGGCGGGAGGGGTGAGCGGGCAGTAGTCAATCCAGCCGTGCGGCAACGCACGGATCTGATTGTCCCGTAACCGGACCCACTGCCATACCGCCATGCCGCTGCCGCTGGCTTCCCCTTTAAGCAGACCTTCATCTTTTTCACTCCGTTGCAGGCAGCTGATCCAGCCCTGATGCGCCTCCTGCTGACAGCCTGAATCCGCATGTGCTGACCAGCTCAGCGTTAAGCCCCATTGCAGCGCAGACTGCGCCCGCCAGAAAGCCTGGATAAACTGCTGTTCATCCGCCAGCACGCGCATACCCTGCTCTGACAGCCTGCGGCTGGCGTGCAGCGCCACGCTGCCCATCACCATGATCATCAGAACCATGCCCAGCGCGCTGCTGCCTCGCTGCTTCACAGGTTCTCTCCTTCTACCCAGCGCTCTGTCATTTCGTGCCAGCGTCCGGCCCGCCCCTGCAGCGTGATCCTGATCTGTCCGCCCTGTCGGCTGACGCTGAACTGCTCCACGCGCATAAACGCGGGGTCGGAGAGCCGCTCCCAGCCCGCAGAGTGACACTGGTCCACGCCCCGCTGCATCTCCAGTTGCTGCTGTCGCAGGCGATAGCCGTAATAGTCACTTTCGGCATGGCCGACCCCTTCCCACTTTCCATTGCTGTTTTCATCCCAGCGCAGCAGCAGGCAGTTCTCATGCAGAGTGAGTGCGCCACTGCCGCACTCGCCGTGACAGTAACCGGCACGCCGCACCGCCTTTTCCAGGGTAGCCATCATCTGCTGTAACTCCTGACGCAGTTGTGCCCGCTGCAGCATCCCGGCGTTCTCTGTCAGCAGCCGCGGCAGAAGCCGCCCGGCACTCAGCATCACAACCGCGCTGATGGCCAGGGCGACCAGCATCTCCGGCAGGCTGAATCCGGCGACTTTCAACGGCAGTTCTCCTCATCGTTAAGGCAAAGACGGATACGGGCTCTGGCGGAGATAATCAGCCAGATGCGCCCGGCAGCATTGCCCAGCTCAATGCTGCCCGCCCTGGCGACATTACGACGGCCATAGAAGCCCGGTTCACCACGCAGCCCGTACAGCGTTACCCCGGCATGGGGAGCGATGAAATGGAGCCGTTTTCCCCCTTCACAACCGGCCGCAGGCAGGCGGCCTGCCCCGATACACCAGGGCGTACCCGGCTGCGACCACAGGATCAGGTCACGGTTTTGCCGGTTGGCCTGCGCACGCAGCCGCAACAGGAAGCCCTGCAGTTGCTGTGCGCTGTCGCGCAGTTGCTGCCGCTGTTGCCAGCGCCGCCAGCCATGCAGTGCGGCAAGGCTCAGCATGCCGGCAATCACCATCACCAGCAGCAGCTCCGGCAGGGTAAAACCCCGAACGTTTGCACTTTTCATGGCATCAGACTGGCGGGAATGAGCGGGTGAGACAAGGCGCAGCGTCACGGGCTGGAGAGGCTGTCGCAGAGAACCGGCGTGACAGACAGGCAATCTCAGGAAGCGTGCGCGCGATGCCGCAGATGTTCCGGACAACAGGCAAAAAAAAGCCCCGGCGGAGTGCGCCAGGGCTTGATGTTTATCGCGGGTCAGATGGCGACGGGGGCTTTGATCGCAGGATGCGGATCGTAGCCTTCAATCTCAAAATCGTCGAACTGATAGTCAAACAGTGACGCCGGTTTGCGTTTGATAACAAGCTTCGGCAGCGGACGCGGCTCACGGGTCAGCTGCAGATGCGCCTGCTCCAGATGATTGCTGTAGAGGTGCGTGTCACCGCCGGTCCAGACGAAGTCACCCACCTCCAGATCGCACTGCTGCGCCACCATATGCACCAGCAGCGCATAGCTGGCGATATTAAACGGCAGGCCCAGGAAGATGTCGCACGAACGCTGATAGAGCTGGCAGGAGAGCTTGCCGTTCGCCACATAGAACTGGAAGAAAGCATGGCAGGGTGCCAGCGCCATCTGGCTCAGTTCGCCGACGTTCCAGGCTGAAACGATGAGCCGGCGTGAGTCGGGATCGCGCTTCAGCTGCTCCATCACCTGGCTTAACTGGTCAATTTCCTGACCGCTGGCCGTTCCCCAGCTGCGCCACTGTTTGCCATACACCGGGCCGAGATCGCCCTGCTCATCGGCCCACTCATCCCAGATGGAGACCTTGTTATCTTTCAGATAACCGATGTTGGTGTCCCCTTTCAGGAACCACAGCAGCTCATGAATGATTGAGCGGATGTGGCATTTCTTGGTGGTGACCAGCGGAAAACCATCCTGCAGATTGAAACGCATCTGGTGACCAAAAATTGAAAGCGTACCGGTGCCGGTACGGTCAGCTTTTGGCGTGCCTTCGTTCAGCACATGCTGCATCAAATCCAGATACTGTTTCATTTTTCCTCGCGAAATTGTGGCTGCGGGCGACGACGATACGCCCAGATCATCATAATTATACCGGCAATAATCATCGGCACAGAGAGGATCTGTCCCATACTGATACCGCCTTCAAACAGGCCCAGCTGAGCATCCGGCTGGCGGAAGAACTCAACGATAATGCGGAATGCGCCATAGCCGATCAGGAACAGGCCAGACACGCTGCCCATCGGACGGGGTTTACGGATAAACAGGTTCAGGATGATGAACAGCACTACGCCTTCCAGCGCCAGCTCATACAGCTGCGACGCATGACGTGGCAGCACGCCGTAGGTGTTGAGCAGCGCCTGATATTGCGGATTGGTGGCGGCCAGTGCCACATCTTCGCTGCGGGAGCCGGGGAACAGCATCGCATAGCGGAAGTTCGGATCGACACGACCCCAGAGTTCGCCGTTGATGAAGTTACCGAGACGCCCGGCACCCAGACCAAACGGGATCAGCGGTGCAATAAAGTCGGAAACCTGGAAGAAATTACGTTTAGTCCGGCGGGCAAAAATCAGCATCACCACAATCACCCCGATCAGGCCACCGTGGAATGACATGCCGCCATCCCAGACTTTGAACAGATAGAGGGGATTTTCCAGGAAAAGCGGCAGGTTGTAGAACAGCACATATCCAATACGTCCACCCAGGAAGACGCCCAGGAAACCCGCGTAAAGCAGGTTCTCAACTTCCTCTTTTTTCCAGCCGCTGCCAGGCTTGTTAGCACGGCGTACCGCCAGCCACATGGCGAAAACAAAGCCCACCAGATACATCAGACCGTACCAGTGAAGCGAAACCGGTCCAATCGAGAAGATCACCGGATCGAACTGCGGAAATGCAATATAGCCGTTATTCATCTTTCACCGTCTATTTTTCTACCCTGAAAAGGGGCGTTGTCAGGCACATAAATTAAGGCTGCGCATCATAGCACAGCCGGTTTTTTGAATTGTCGTGCAAATGTAAACACGAATAACGCGCAGAGGCAGAACGTGAAGAGCGTGAGCTCCCGTCCGGGACAGGACGAAAATTCAGCCTGTCAGGATGGCGCTTAGCGCCCGCCGCGAATCAGGCCACCCAGGCCGCGCCGCTCCATAAAGGCCGACACCAGATGGCGCACTTCGGTGGCGGTATGCGCATTCATTCCCTGCTCGCTGAGCTTCTGCGTTTCTTCGTGATCCAGATGACGCAGCAGATATTTCACCCGCGGAACATTTTTTCCGTTCATGCTGAGATGGCGATACCCCAGCCCGACCAGCAGCGCCACGCACATCGGATCGCCAGCCATTTCACCACACAAACACAGTTCAAGATTCGCGAGACGGGCTTCCTGCGCGATGGCATTCAGCGCGCGCAGCATCGCCGGATGCAGCGAGTCGTACAGGTTCGCGACGCGGGTATTGTTGCGGTCTACCGCCAGCAGATACTGCGTCAGGTCGTTGGTGCCGACCGAGATAAAATCGATCCGCGACGCCAGATGCGGGATCATAAACAGCATGGAAGGCACTTCGATCATCACCCCAATGCGCGGCGCGGGGATCGGGTAGCCCAGCATCTCCTCCACTTCGCGACCGGCGCGATCGATCAGCCGTTTCGCGTCGTCGATCTCGTCGATATGACTGATCATCGGCAGCAGAATGCTGAGATTGCCGGATGCCGCATTGGCGCGGAGCATGGCACGCACCTGCACCAGAAAAATTTCTGGCTGATCGAGCGTCAGGCGGATGCCGCGCCAGCCCAGGCAGGGGTTCTCTTCACTGATCGGCATATAGGGCAGCTGCTTATCCGCCCCGACGTCCAGCGTTCGCAGCGTGACCGGCTTGTTGTGAAACAGCTGCAGCATGCCCTGATACTGCGCCACCTGCTCCTCTTCCGACGGGAAACCGTTCTGCAGCATAAACGGAATTTCGGTGCGATAGAGCCCGATGCCATCCACCCAGCTGCCGAGCGCCTGCTCATGCTCCGGGCTTAATCCGGCATTGAGCATCACCTGCACCCGCTCGCCACTTTTCAGTTCGCCCGGCTGATCGACAACCCCTTCCGCCATCCTGCTCAGCGCATTCTCTTCGCTGATCAGGCGCTGATACTCCTGCACCAGCACCGGCTCCGGATCGATCAGCAGCTCACCGCGATAGCCATCGACAATCAGCAGACGTTTGTTGAGCTGATGCGGCTGGATATCCGCGCCCATCACGGTCGGGATCCCCATCGCCCGGGTCAGGATCGCCGCATGGGAGTTGGCTGCACCATCCCGCACCACCACGCCTGCCAGCCGCTCCTGCGGCAGCTCAGCCAGCGTCGTTGCGGTCAGCTCATCGGCCACCAGTACGAAGCGTTCCGGCCAGGCGTTGGTGCCGACCAGCGAGTCATCAAGGTGAAACAGCAGACGCTGGCCCAGCACCCGCAGATCGCCTGCGCGTTCACGCAGATAGTTATCCGTCAGGCTGGCGAACTGCTTAGCAAACTTCTCGATCACCTGTCTGACCGCCCACTCGGCGACCGATCCGCGTTCGATCTCATCGAACAGATCTTTCTTCAGCCGGGCATCGGTCAGCAGGTGGGAGTAGAGATCGAAAATGGCCGCGCTCTCTTTCTGTGCGCTGGCGCTGAACCGTTTACTGAAGCGGCGAAATTCACTTGCGGCTTCGGTCATGGCGATCGACAGTCGCTCGCGCTCACGCTGCACATCCAGCGTGGAGGCGGCGGAAACCTGATCGAGCAGCGGCTGCGTCTCATCGACCCAACCTGGTGCCACCGCCACGCCAGGCGCGGCCGCAATCGCGCGCACCCGCGTCTGCCGGAACTGACCAAACAGCTGGCCCATCTGAGACTGCGACAGCAACGCCGCCATCTGGGTCGCCAGGGTGACCAGAAACGACTCTTCGCTTTCATCAAACTGACGATGTTCGCGCTGCTGCACCACCAGCACGCCAAGAAGCTGACGGCGGCTGATAATGGGCACGCC
The DNA here is from genome assembly GCF_003236725.1 of Pantoea sp. ARC270. Taxonomy (NCBI): domain Bacteria; kingdom Pseudomonadati; phylum Pseudomonadota; class Gammaproteobacteria; order Enterobacterales; family Erwiniaceae; genus Pantoea; species Pantoea sp. ARC270. The sequence continues at coordinate 74,228 of NZ_PUGA01000027.1, read as the reverse complement.
GAGGAAGGAGCGATAGCGCTCCTCTTTCACTGCGGGAATATATTTGAAGCTGGGGTGGCTCTGGGCGTCCGCAAGGTTAATCGGCTCGGCCAGACGGCCCACTAAACCGACGATCCCCTCGTCAAACGCCAGCGTCACAGTGCGGCCACGCGGTTTTTTGAGTCCGCGCGTCGCCATCAGGTAATAGCAGCGACGATCGTGGTCGGCGAGGTAAACGGAACAGACTTCCGTTTCCATCGCCAGACAGATCTCATTGACCAGAATGTCGAGTGCTTCATTGAGACGCGGCGCACTCGCCACTTTTTCTACAATTTCGCGCAACTGAGTGAGCATAAAGGGCGTGGCCTATCCTCTCTTACGTCGATGGGCAGGATTGTTTCGCTGCCCCGCACTCTCCTGCATAGACATCACCACGCCAGCGAATTCCTTCATCACCCGGCGGTAGACGTCGCGTTTAAAGGAGACAACCTGACGCACCGGATACCAGAAACTGACCCAGCGCCAGCCATCGAACTCCGGCGTGCTGCTGTGCTGCACATTGATATCCGCGTCATTACACATTAACTGCAGAAGAAACCACTTTTGTTTCTGGCCGATACATACCGGCTTTGTGTCCCAACGCACCAAACGTTTTGGCAACTTGTAACGCAGCCAGTTACGGGTAGAGGCAAGTATTCGGACATCTTTCCGGTGCAATCCGACCTCTTCAAACAGTTCGCGATACATCGCCTGTTCTGCGGTTTCACCGGGATTGATGCCTCCCTGAGGAAATTGCCAGGAGTGCTGTCCAAAGCGCCTGGCCCATAACACTTGTCCCTGCCGGTTACAGATTACGATACCAACATTCGGGCGGTAGCCATCATCATCGATCACCGGACTACCTCAAAGCAAAATTTGAATAAGCTGATTGTTTCACACTCCTTACAGGCGGTAAACCACTGGATTCATGGGGGGTTGCGCCGTCTCTGTCGGGATAACTCACAGAAAATGGTAAAGTTATGAACAGTAATCAGAAAAATGATCGATCTTATTCACCTTTTCTGTGGATAGCTTTGTGCAGAACACGGGAGTTAACTGAATAACCTTTTCAGCGCACTCTGAACCGCTGAAAAGAGGCCGCATTTTATGCCGTTGATTTAAAACATAATAACTTTAATTTCGCCACGTTAATGCGTTTCCTGGCAGGCGGATAAATTCACGCCCGCTGACAATCGGTTAAAATATCACCACACCGCTTTTTATCCACAGAGAATCGCTCAGGGTTAGGCCAGAGCGACGAAATTATGGTCAGATCGTGAAAAGTCAAGGCTGTAAATGGAACCAGTACCGCATCGGGAAGGGGGTTATCCCATTTTTCTGTGGATAACCGGGCTGGAGATCCTGTTCATTGTTGCGGGTAAGCCGGGATAACCCTGGCAGCCTGAGGGCGACATCCTGCGGATCCACTAAAAAAAGCACGATCTATCATGTTATTATCGAAGCCCGATAGGGTTTATTTCAGCCGCACAGGTAACCCTCCTTTTATTGTTCAAATTTTAACCAGTAAGAGTTATCAACATGAGTCACCCGCCAGGCCCGCCTGAAAATGAAGCCAGCCTGCTGGCCCGGGCGCAGGAGTTAGCCGGATTAACACTGGAAACGCTGGCCGCTCGCGCCGGGCTGCCTATGCCTGCCGATCTTAAACGCGATAAAGGCTGGGTCGGGATGCTGCTGGAGTGGCATCTGGGCGCCAGCGCAGGCAGCAAAGCGGAGCAGGACTTTGCCCATCTGGGTATCGAACTGAAAACCATTCCGATTGATGCACAGGGCAAACCGCTGGAAACCACCTTTGTCTGCGTCGCCCCCCTGACCGGCAACAGCGGCGTGACCTGGTCGAACAGCCACGTGCGGCATAAGCTGGCGCGGGTGTTATGGATCCCGGTGGAAGGCGAGCGTGAGATTCCACTGCGGCATCGCCGTGTCGGCGCGCCGCTGTTGTGGAGCCCGGATGCAGAGGAGGAGGAGATGCTGCGTCAGGACTGGGAGGAGCTGATGGATATGATCGTGCTGGGTCGCGTTGAGCAGATCACCGCCCGGCATGGCGCCTGGCTGCAGATTCGACCCAAGGCCGCCAACAGTAAAGCGCTGACGGAGGGCATTGGCGATCAGGGCCAGCCGATCATGACCCTGCCGCGCGGTTTCTATCTGAAGAAAAGTTTCACCGGCCCCCTGCTGGCGCGTCATTTTCTCCTCTGAACTCCACCGCCCTGGCGGAAATGTCGCAATTTTGTGGGTGATCGGCGCAGCCATTGCGTATAATCGCCGTTTACTTTTCGTTTAGGATTGAATGTCGGTATGTTTGAGTGGATTTCCGATCCCAACGCCTGGCTGGCGCTGGGCACCCTGACCATCCTTGAGGTGGTGCTGGGTATTGATAACATCATTTTCCTGTCACTGGTGGTCGCGAAACTGCCTAAACACCAGCAGGCCAGCGCCCGTCGCATTGGCCTGATGGGCGCAATGCTGATGCGTCTGGCCTTACTGGCCTCAATCGCGTGGGTTGCCCGTCTGACTAATCCGCTGTTTACGCTGCTGGATCACCCCTTCTCGGCGCGCGATCTGATCCTGCTGTTCGGTGGCCTTTTCCTGCTGTGGAAATCGAGCATGGAGATCCATGAAACGATTGAAGGCGGCGAAGGGGAACACAATACCCGCGTTCACTCCTTCCTCGGCGCGATTGTGCAGATCATGATGCTCGACATTATTTTCAGCCTGGACTCCGTTATCACCGCCATCGGCCTCTCCGATCATCTCTTCATTATGATGGCGGCAGTCGTGATCGCGGTGCTGCTGATGATGTTCGCGGCGCGGGTTATCGGTGAGTTTGTCGATCGCCATCCGTCAGTGAAAATGCTGGCCCTCTCTTTCCTGATTCTGGTCGGTTTTACCCTGATTCTGGAGAGTTTTGCGGTCCACGTACCAAAAGGTTACATCTATTTCGCCATGTTCTTCTCAATGGCGGTTGAGTGCCTTAACCTGATGCGCAGTAAGAAAAAGCCCGCCTGATAAAGTCAAGGGCGAGCCTGCTCGCCCGGATATTTTCAGAATTCTGCGATTAATCCTGCCGGCAAAACCATTTATTACTACACTTTTTGCACTTGACGATTTGTGAGGGGAAGGCGTGATGAAAGGGCTGGCAGGATTAGCAGCGGTAGTGATAACCGCAGCGTTATTAAGCGGATGCAGTTCAGATTATGTGATGGCGACCAAAGATGGCCGCATGATTATGACCGAAGGCAAGCCGAGCATTGATAAAGAGACCGGCCTGGTGGAATACACCGATCAGTCAGGTCACGCAGTGCAGATTAACAGCGATGAGGTTTCAACGATCATTGAACGTTAAGTGCCTGATTTAATCATCTGCCACCCATTCTGCGCTGGCAGATGATTTCCCCGATTTTTCCCCCTTCCTTCCCCGCCATGGCTCGCGCTATAGTCCCTCAGGACGCAACATTCCATTCGCTCTATTCCCGATAAAGAAAAGGAAGCTGGCAATGCACTATCATCGTATTCCCCACAGCACGCTGGAAGTGAGTCAGCTGGGGTTGGGCACCATGACGTTCGGCGAACAGAACAGCGAAGCTGACGCGCATGCTCAACTGGATTTGGCTATCCGTTCCGGCATCAACTTTATTGATACTGCCGAGATGTATCCGGTGCCACCGCGCCCGGAAACTCAGGGTCTGACCGAACAATACATTGGCAGCTGGCTGAAACAGCGCGGCAGCCGCGACAAAATCATTCTGGCCAGTAAAGTCGCCGGCCCTTCCCGTGGCAACGATGCCTCAATCCGTCCGGACATGGCACTGGATCGCAAAAACATCCGTGCCGCCCTCGACGCCAGCCTGAAACGGCTGAACACCGACTATCTGGATCTCTACCAGCTGCACTGGCCGCAGCGCCAGACTAACTTTTTTGGCAAGCTCGGCTACCAGTACAGCGAAACCACCGCGCAGGTAACCCTGCTGGAGACGCTGGAGGCGCTGACCGAACAGGTGCGGGCAGGAAAGATTCGCTATATCGGGGTCTCGAACGAAACGGCGTGGGGAGTGATGCGCTATCTGCAACTGGCGGAGAAGCATGAGCTGCCGCGCATCGTCAGCATTCAGAACCCGTACAGTCTGCTGAACCGCAGTTTTGAAGTGGGTCTGGCCGAAATCAGCCAGCATGAGGGCGTTGAACTGCTCGCCTATTCGAGCCTGGCGTTTGGTACGCTGAGCGGTAAATATCTGAATGGCGCGCAGCCTGCGGGCGCACGCAACACCCTGTTCAGCCGCTTCACCCGCTACAGCGGTGAGCAGTCACAGCAGGCGATTGCTGAGTATGTGGCGCTGGCCCGACAGCATCAGATTGACCCGTCGCAGATGGCCCTCGCCTATGTGCGTCAGCAGCCGTTTGTCGCCAGCACGCTGCTGGGTGCCACCACCCTTGAGCAGCTGCAGACAAATATCGACAGCTTCAATCTGACCCTGAATGCCGGGATTCTGGAAGGGATTGAGGCGATTCACCGTCGTTTTACCTACCCGGCTCCCTGAGTGCGACTGCCAGCTGCCGCAGAGGCGGCTGGCTTCTCTCACAGCGTGCGGCAGTAGAGCGAGACAGGCTTGTCAGGATACTCTAGCGCCTCTCCCGCCGCCTGCCAGCCAAACCGTTCGTAATACCCTCTGAACGCCGACCAGAGCCACAAGCGTGGAAAGCCCCGCGCCTTTGCATAGCCGATAACGTGCTGCTGCAGCGCCTCGCTGACTCCTCTGCCGCGCGCCGATTCATCCACATAGAGCGCCGCCAGCCAGGGGAAGAGATCCTGACGACTGATCAGATCGCAGCGCCAGAATCCCACTGTACCGATCGCCCTGCCCGCTTCCACGGCCACAAAGGTGACGGGAAACTCTGCCCCCGTCAGGCTGCTGTTAACCACGCTGGCGAAGAACGCCCGGCTGCTGGCCTCACCGAATGCCCGCCACTGCCAGTCCGTAATCTGATCGGCAAAGTGGGGCGCGTCGCTGAGCAAGACAATCTCCATCTCCCGCTCTCCTCTGAAAAACGCTGACGCGGTAAGCCCGCCTACAGGCCGCCCGGTCGTACTGTATCGCTTATTCGCCAATCTCCAGTGCCAGCAACGACTGAATGGTCTGCGCACGGCGGATTTCGCGCGGCTGGCCCTGCTCAAACAGCACTTCCGGGATTAACGGACGGCTGTTGTAGTTTGAGGACATCGAGGCACCATAAGCGCCCGTGTCGTGAAACACGAGGTAGTCGCCGACGCTGGCCGCCGGGATCGCACGCGGTTCTACCATACCGCCTTCCAGCTGGGTAAAGACATCGCCCGACTCACACAGCGGCCCCGCGACGACGGTGTCGATCGTCTGCCGATCATCAATCGCCCGCTCATCACCCGCCATCAGCGAGATGTGGTGATAGCTGCCATACATGGAAGGACGCATCAGGTCACTGAAACCGGCATCGACCAGCACAAAGTGACGGCTGCCCATCGACTTGACCGCCCTCACCTGAGAGACCAGCACACCTGACTCAGCCACCAGGAAACGGCCCGGTTCAATCTCCAGCTTGACCGCGTGCCCCAGATGCTGAGCAATCCGCTGCCGGGCCGCATCCCACAGGCCGAAATAGTGATCGGTGTCGATCGCCTCTTCGCCAAAGCGATAAGGGATAGAGAGGCCGCCGCCTGCAGAGATTGCCGTCAAATCCTGACCGGACGCCATAACCAGTCCGACCATCGCATCGCAGACCTGCTGCAGGTGCGCATAATCGACGCCCGAACCGATATGCATATGGATGCCCACCAGCTGCAGGCCGTGCTGCTCAATGGCGGCCAGCGCCGCGGCTAAATCACCGTGCCAGATACCGTGCTTGCTGTTTTCGCCGCCGGTATTGGTTTTCTGGCTGTGACCATGACCAAAGCCAGGATTGACCCGCAGCCACACTGCGTGACCGGGTGAGACTGCGCCAAGCTGATGCAGCATATCGATTGAACCCGCGTTCACCGGAACCTTCAGCGCCGCAACCCGCTCCAGCGTCGGCTGGTCAAACAGATCGGCGGTAAAAACAATCTCATCGCCACCCGGCTGGTAGCCTGCCGCCAGCGCACGTTCGATTTCACCCAGCGAAACCGAATCCACTTTGACCCCCGCCGCCCGCATCAGGCGCAGGATATGAATATTTGAGCAGGCTTTCTGCGCAAAACGTATGACGTCAAACGCCTGCAGCTGCGCAATGCGCGCCTGAATAATCTGCGCGTCATAGGCCCAGAAAGGCCCGGCGTAACGGCGGGTCAGCGGCAGCAGATGAGCGGCGTTGAGGGCGGTTTCGGTACTCTGTAAGGAACGTGGCATAACAATTCTCCTGTGGCGATAGCTCCATTAAGCCAGAATCATGCCATAGCGAAAAATATCTGTTTTAATAGCATCTATGCAGAATGGATATAGGGTAGCGGCATGGCGAACATCAACTGGCGGCATATTGAAATTTTTCATGCGGTGATGACCAGTGGCAATCTGACTCAGGCCGCCACGCTGCTGCACACCTCTCAGCCGACGGTGAGCCGGGAGCTGGCGCGGCTGGAGCAGCAGCTGGGACTACAGCTGTTTGAACGGGTACGCGGCCGGCTGCAGCCGACGGTGCAGGGATTGCGCCTGTTTGAAGAGGTGCAGCGCTCCTGGTACGGTCTGGATCGCATCCGGGAAGCCGCAGAGGGACTTCGCCAGTTTCGTCAGGGCGAGCTGTCGATTGCCTGCCTGCCGGTTTTTTCTCAGTCGCTGCTGCCGCCGCTGTGCCAGCCCTTTTTAGCACGTTACCCCGACGTGAGCCTCAATGTGATCCCGCAGGAGTCGCCGCTGCTGGAGGAGTGGCTCTCAGCACAGCGCTACGATATCGGTTTAACCGAAACCCAGCACGCCCCGGCCGGTACCGATCGTCTCGCCCTGCTGACCTGTGATGAAGTGTGCGTTCTGCCACAGCACCATCCCCTGAGTCAGCGTGCCGTGCTGACGCCGCATGATTTCGCTGGCGAGCGGTATGTCAGCCTCTCGCGCAGCGACAGCTATCGTCAGCTGCTGGATGCGCTGTTTCAGGAGCAGGGGGTTGAACGGCGGCTGGTGATAGAGACGCACAGCGCAGCCTCGGTGTGCGCTATGGTCAGGGCGGGTACAGGCATTTCGATTGTTAATCCGCTGACGGCGCTGGATTACGCCGACAGCGGATTGGTAATGCGTAAGTTCAGCGTGGCAGTGCCGTTTACCGTCAGCCTGGTCAGGCCGCGGCACCGACCCGCCTCAGCGCTGGTCGATGCCTTTGTCAGCCATCTGCAGGAGCAGGTGACCGCCTTTCCGGCACGTATCGCCGCCCGACTGGCTTAGGCGCGGACGCTGGCAGCCGGGCGGCCTGGTTTGCGGAAGGTCATCAGGCAGACCAGCAGGCCGATGAGCGCCAGCGCAGCCGCCGCGACCGGCACCGCCGTCAGGCCATAACCGCGACCGATGACCGCACCGCCGACCCAGGCACCCAGCGCATTGCCCACGTTAAAGGCCGCAATGTTCAGGGTGGAGACCAGATTAGGAGCCTCTTTACCGTGACGGACCACGTTGATCTGCAGGCCCGGTACCGTGGCGAAGGTGGCCATCGCCCACAGGAACAGGGTAATCTCCGCCAGCCACAGCGCGTGGCTGGTCCAGCTGAAGAGCAGAGAGAAGATGGCGATCAGCGAAAAACTGAGGATCAGGCTGAATGAGACTTTCCAGTCCGCCAGTTTGCCGCCAAGGATATTCCCCACCGTCAGGCCCGCACCAATCAGGAACAGCGTCCAGCTGACGCCGCGGTCGCTGATCCCGGTGATCTCTAACAGCAGAGGCGCGATGTAGCTGAACAGCGCAAACATCGCCGCCGCGAAGCAGACCGTCATCAGCAGAGAGAGCCACAGTTTTCCGTTAGCCAGCGCGCCAATTTCACTCGCCAGATGAACCGGCTTCTCCTGTTTGTTTGTCGGCAGGCTGACAATCAGGGCGATAAAGGCCAGCACACCGATCACCGCCACACCCCAGAACGTGGCCCGCCAGCCAAACATCTGACCGAAGCTGGTGCCCAGCGGCACGCCCAGCACGTTAGCCAGGGTCAGCCCGGTAAACATCAGGGCGACAGCGGAGGCCTGACGTCCGGCTGGCACCAGACTGGCGGCGACGACCGCACCGATACCGAAGAAGGCCCCGTGACAGAGCGCGGTGACGATTCGTGCCAGCATCAGCAGGTTGTAGTTGTACGCCAGCGCGCAGAGCAGGTTGCCGACAATAAAGATCACCATCAGCAGAATCAGCGTTTTTTTACGCGGCAGTCTGGCGGTGAGCAGCGCCATAATCGGCGCACCGATCGCCACGCCCAGCGCATAGCCGCTGATCAGCCAGCCCGCCGACGGAATGGAAACCTGAAGGTCGCGCGCCACGTCAGGCAGCAATCCCATGATGACAAATTCGGTGGTTCCGATGGCGAACGCACTCAACGCCAGCGCCAGTAATGCAACAGGCATAACACTCTCCCAGTCTTATTTGCAGGTGAACCACGCGAACACGCAGCCCCTCGACGCTTATTAAAATTTGATCTGCGTCACAGTGAGTATTACAGCACAGCCCGGATAAGCGACATAGCCTGCGAAGCGCAAAGGATTATTGCCGTTGCCGCAATAATCCTCGCCTCCTGATGCTCTCTCTCGCTATGTGAGGGGCAGAGGCTGCCCTGTCTGTATCGCGTCAGGTTGCCATTTCCCGTTAACCGGTTACCTTTTTTATATGTGATTCATTAATTATTCCGCAACGTTGCCGATATATCCCTAATCAATTGCCAGGTGTAGTTATCAACTTCTGACGCAGGGAGAGAGAATGCAACGACTCATAGCCTTGATGGTCTTTGCTCTGACCGGCTGCTCGGTTGGTCATTATGAGTACAGTAAAGAAGCTGAAAAGCGGGTTGATATGACCGTGACCGGCATTCCGACCATACTGGGTATCGGCACGCTCGGCACCACCATCCCGCTGACGCCGGAGTACAGCCTGACCGCTGCCCATGTGGCGAAGTTTTCGCTTTATCGGGTCAAAGCCTGGCATCCGCAATGCGACCTGGCGGTGGTCTACCACAAAAACAGCGAAGTAAACCTGCCTCCCAGCTTCCGCAACAGCCATATCGGCGACAGGGTGAACCTCTACGGCTACAGCTTTATTTCGGCGATGCCGGTCAGTTCCAGCGGGCAGAACCTGATCAATACCACGCTGGCGAACAGCTGGAACAAGCCAGACTGCGTCGTGGTAGCGGCGAATGCGGGAGTAGTAAAAGGCATGTCAGGCGGTGCGGTTTATAACGCCTCTGACGATACGCTGGCGGGGGTGATTGTGGGCTACAGCAATAACATCGATGATAATGTCACCGGTAAGACGCTCTACAAGAACGTTGCGCTCTATGTGCCCTATTCACGCTTTCAGACCTGGCTGGATCAGGCGATTAAATCCTGATATCTGCTGAAATTACTGACAACAGCTGGCCCGTTTCGCTATAAGACGGTGCAGGCTCAGGGAGCAGGGTCAGATCGGAAAGACGCAAAAGCCGTCATCCCTGACCGCTCGGCCCGCGCCCTCCCTGGCGCGAGACGCTTTCCTCTTCTGACCCTGCTCCCTGCGCGCTGAGTTTATCTGTTGCTGTCAGACACATGCTGATTCGGCGTTGGCAGCATAAAAAAGGCCGGGATTTCCCGGCCTTTTCTGTTAACAGTCAAACTTACTTGCTGCCCGGGCGCAGTGCCGGGAACAGAATGACGTCACGGATGGTGTGGCTGTTGGTAAACAGCATCACCATACGGTCGATACCGATACCCAGACCGGCGGTTGGCGGCAGACCATGTTCCAGTGCGGTAACGTAATCTTCGTCATAGAACATCGCTTCGTCGTCACCGGCATCTTTGGCATTCACCTGCTGCAGGAAACGCTCAGCCTGATCTTCCGCATCGTTCAGCTCCGAGAAGCCGTTACCGATTTCACGACCGCCAATGAAGAACTCAAAGCGATCCGTGATTTCCGGGTTCTCGTCGTTACGACGGGCCAGCGGCGACACTTCTGCCGGGTATTCGGTGATGAAGGTTGGCTGAATCAGATTCGCCTCTGCCGTCTCTTCGAAAATCTCCGTTACGACACGGCCCAGACCCCAGCTCTTCTCAACTTTGATGTGCAGTGATTGCGCAATCGCCACCGCTTTATCAAAGTCTTCCAGATCGGCCAGATCGGTTTCAGGACGATACTTTTTGATCGCTTCGCGCATGGTCAGTTTTTCAAACGGCTTACCGAAATCAAACTCCTGCTCACCGTAAGGCACCACCGTGCTGCCCAGCACATCCTGCGCCAGCGTACGGAACAGGCTCTCGGTCAGCTCGATCAGATCTTTGTAATCCGCGTAGGCCATATAGAGTTCCATCATGGTGAACTCTGGGTTATGACGTGGCGAAATCCCTTCGTTACGGAAGTTACGGTTGATCTCGAACACGCGATCGAATCCACCCACCACCAGACGCTTCAGGTAAAGCTCCGGGGCAATACGCAGATACATGTCGATATCCAGCGCATTGTGATGGGTGATGAAAGGACGCGCAGACGCGCCGCCCGGGATCACCTGCATCATTGGCGTTTCCACTTCCATAAAGTCGCGGCTCACCATGAACTGACGAATGCCGGCCATGATCTGCGAACGAATGCGGAAGGTATTGCGCGACTCATCGTTGGCGATGAGATCGAGATAGCGCTGACGGTAACGGGTTTCCTGGTCGGCCAGGCCGTGGAACTTGTCCGGCAACGGACGCAGGGCTTTGGTCAGCAGGCGCAGTTCAGAACAGTGAATCGACAGTTCGCCGGTTTTGGTTTTAAACAGCTTGCCGCGCGCGCCGAGGATATCGCCAAGATCCCACTTTTTGAACTGCTCGTTGTAGATCCCTTCCGCCAGGTCATCACGCGAAACGTACAGCTGAATGCGGCCACCCACATCCTGCAGGGTCACAAAAGAGGCTTTACCCATGATGCGACGGGTCATCATACGACCCGCAACACTCACTTCGATGCCGAGATCTTCAAGCTCTTCGTTGCTCTTCTCGCCATAGCTGGCGTGCAGCTGGTCAGAGAGGCTGTCACGACGGAAATCGTTAGGAAACGCCACGCCATTTGCACGCAGCACGCTCAGCTTTTCGCGACGCGTTTTCAGTTCGTTATTTAACTCAACGGCGGCGTCAGCGCTCTGCGGTTGTTGTTCAGACATGTCGGTTCCTTATAACCCTGCTTTTAAACTAGCTTCAATGAATCGATCCAGATCGCCGTCCAGTACCGCCTGGGTGTTACGCGTCTCTACGCCGGTGCGCAGATCTTTGATGCGGGCATCATCAAGCACGTAAGAACGGATCTGACTTCCCCAGCCGATGTCAGACTTGTTGTCTTCCAGCGCCTGTTTCTCAGCATTTTTCTTCTGCATCTCAAGCTCGTACAGCTTCGCCTTCATCTGCTTCATCGCCTGATCTTTGTTCTTGTGCTGAGAACGGTCGTTCTGACACTGAGTCACCGTTCCGGTCGGAATGTGGGTAATACGCACCGCAGATTCCGTCCGGTTAACGTGCTGACCGCCCGCGCCCGATGCGCGATAGACGTCAATACGCAGATCCGCCGGGTTGATGTCGATATCAATATCGTCATCCACTTCCGGGTAAATAAAGGCGGAGCTGAATGAGGTGTGACGACGGCCGCCGGAGTCGAACGGGCTCTTACGCACCAGGCGATGGACGCCGGTTTCCGTGCGCAGCCAGCCAAAGGCGTAGTCGCCTGACACGCGAATGGTCACGGATTTGATGCCCGCGACTTCACCTTCAGACTCTTCGATAATTTCGGTTTTGAAGCCTTTTGCTTCGGCCCAACGCAGATACATACGCATCAGCATGCTGGCCCAATCCTGCGCTTCGGTGCCGCCGGAACCGGCCTGCAGATCGATGTAGCAGTCAGCGCTGTCATACTCGCCGGAGAACATGCGGCGGAACTCCAGTTCGCCCAGCTTGCCCTCAAGCACGTCCAGCTCGGCAACCGCTTCGTTGAAAGTCTCTTCGTCTTCCGCTTCGACGGCCAGCTCCAGCAGACCCTGCACATCTTCCAGGCCCTGCGCCATCTGATCCAGCGTCTGCACGATTGCTTCCAGCGAGGCGCGCTCTTTGCCCAGCGCCTGAGCACGCTCAGGTTCGTTCCAGACATCGGGCTGTTCCAGCTCGGCGTTTACTTCTTCGAGGCGTTCTTTCTTGGCATCGTAGTCAAAGATACCCCCGAAGAACGTCGCTGCGCTCACTGAGGTCCTGAATACGGTTTTTGACCGGGTTGATTTCAAACATGGCTTTAGCGTCTTTCTTATGTTCGATGGGACAGGAAATTTAACGCACAAGTTTACCCGAAACTGGCGGCAGTTTGTAGCGTTGAGACAAGGGGATGCGGGAACGGCGTGACGCGCCGCATTTTCTTCCCGGCTGATGGCGCTGTGGCCCCGTCAGAGGAGACAACGGGAGGCAGTCAGGCATGCGCGCCTGCCATCATCGCAGAGGCACAAACCTGACAGAACCTAGTTCAGCGGCCAGAGATGGTCGATGATCAGCTGTACCGAGCGGTTACCGCGATACTCGTTGATATCCAGCTTATAAGCCAGTTCGACCTGACGCACGCTGCTGTCAGGCCACAGTGTGGTATCGACATTAAAGGCGATACCGTCGATCAGCGGGCCGCCGTCGAGCGGTTCGACCATCACTTTCAGATGCCGCTCGCCCACCAGCCGCTGTTGCAGCAGCTTAAACCGGCCGTCGAAGGCCGGTTCCGGGAACGCCTGGCCCCAGGGGCCCGCCTCACGCAGCATCTCAGCCGTCTGCAGCGAAAAATCCTGCGGTTGCAGCGCACCGTCAGACCAGATGATGCCCTGCAGCGATTCGCCATCCAGCCACTCACCGACCAGGTCGGCAAAGCGCTGACGGAACTCCTCGTAGCGGTCCGTTTCCAGCGATAAGCCTGCCGCCATCGCGTGGCCACCAAACTTCAGCATCAGGCCGGGGTTCAGGGTATCCAGCCGCTCCAGCGCATCACGCAGATGCAGACCGGCAATCGAACGTCCTGAGCCTTTCAGCGTGCCATCGCCCGCGGGCGCGAAGGCAATGACCGGACGATGAAAACGCTCTTTCAGTCGTGAGGCCAGAATGCCGACGACGCCCTGATGCCACTCAGGATGATAGAAGGCCAGTCCCAGCGGCAGATCGCGCTGCTCACGCTCCAGCGCCTGACACAGCGCCAGCGCCTCGCTCTGCATGCCCTGCTCGATCTCTTTTCGCGTCTGGTTGAGTGCGTCCAGCTCACTGGCTAACATCCGCGCCTGACTCAGGTCATCAGTCATCAGCAGCGCCACGCCCACCGACATGTCGTCGAGCCGCCCCGCGGCATTAAGCCGTGGCCCCAGCGCAAAACCGAGATCGCTGGCCGCCAGCTGACGCGCATCGCGATTCGCAATCTCCAGCAGCGCCCGGATGCCTGGCCGGCATTTTCCGGCCCGGATACGGCTCAGCCCCTGCCATACCAGAATACGGTTGTTAACGTCGAGCGGCACCACATCGGCGACCGTGCCGAGCGCCACCAGGTCCAGCATCCCGGCCAGATTTGGCTCGGCGCGGGTAACGCCGAACCAGCCCTGGGTGCGCAGATGGGCGCGCAGCGCCAGCATCAGATAGAACGCAACGCCAACGCCCGCCAGCGCCCGTGAAGGAAAGTCGCAGTCGGGCAGGTTAGGATTTACGATCGCCTCAGCGGCCGGTAAGGTCTCGCCCGGCAGGTGATGGTCGGTGATCAGCACCGGAATGCCGTGCTGATGCGCGTACTCCACCCCGGCGTGGGAGGAGATGCCGTTATCTACCGTCAGGATCATGGCGGCGCCCCGTGCACGCGCCTGCTCCACCACTTCCGGGCTGAGGCCATACCCATCTTCAAAGCGATTCGGCACCAGATACTGCACGTTATTGCCGCCCATACTGCGCAGCGCCATCACCGTCAGCGCGGTACTGGTCGCGCCATCGGCATCAAAGTCGCCGACCACCATGATACGACGGCCATCCAGCAGCGCCTGATGCAGCAGCGCAACGGCGCTCTCAATCCCGCTTAAGGACTGAAACGGCAGCAGATTTTTTGCACCGCGCTCCAGCTCTGCGGCATCGCGCACACCGCGGTGCAGATAGAGTCGCTTCAGCAGCGGCGGCAGGGTCGCCGGCAGCGCATCGTCTACCGTCACCTCACGGCGACGGAGTTCCACATCCTGTTTTACCACCGATTAACCACCACGCTTCTGATTGTCCAGCACCTGCTTCAGCTCCTGCGGCGTCTGATAGCCGGGGATCATCATGCCGCTGTCGGTGAGCATGGCCGGGGTGCCCTGAATGCCGAACAGCACGCCCAGTTTGTAGTGCTGAGCAATATCAATTTTGCAGCTGTCGGGCGCAGCCATCTTCGGCGCATTGCCTTTCATCGCCTCGTCAAAGGCTTTGTTGCGGTCGGCGCTGCACCAGATCGCTTTCATCGCCGGTGCGATCTGACCATTCAGCCCTTCCCGCGGAAACGCCAGGTAGCGCACGGTGATACCCAGTGCGTTGTAGTCCGCCATCTGCTCGTGCAGCTTGTGACAGTAGCCGCAGGTAATGTCGGTAAAGACGGTCACGACATGCTGCTCTTTAGGCGCTTTGTAGACGATCATCTCCGGCACCAGCGCCTCGACCTTTTTGTCGAGCAGCTTATTGGTGACGTTAACCGGCTGAGTGCCGCTGACGTCATACAGCGGACCCTGAATCATATGTTTACCGTCGTCGGTCACGTAGAGCACGCCGCTCTCTGACAGCACGGTTTTGAACCCTGGCAGCGGGGACGGGCTGATCTCTGTCTGATTCAGCCCGAGCTTTTTCAGGGATTGCTGGATAGCGCTGTCATCGGCCTGAGCAAGACCGGAAAAGGCGCTGGCTAACAGGGCCAGCATGGCAAAATGCTTGTTCATCGTTGTCCTTATGGCCGCGGTTCAGGCTCGCGGATGGTGTTGTTGATGCAACTGACGCAGGCGCTCGGTGGCGACATGCGTATAAATTTGCGTGGTGGAGAGATCGCTGTGCCCCAGCAACATCTGTACGACACGTAAATCGGCGCCGTGGTTCAGCAGATGCGTGGCAAAGGCATGGCGCATCACATGGGGTGATAACTTTTCGGCGTCGATGCCCGCCAGCGTGGCGTAATACTTAATACGATGCCAGAAGGTCTGCCGCGTCATCTGCTGCGCCCGATTACTGGGAAACATCACGTCCAGCGTCTGACCATTAAGCAGCCACGGGCGACCATGTTCCATATATTGCTCCAGCCAGTAAACCGCTTCTTCACCTAATGGCACCAGTCGCTCTTTATCGCCTTTACCGATTACCCGGACGACGCCCTGACGCAGGCTGATGTCGCTGAGCGTCAGCCCCGTCAGTTCGGAGACGCGCAGGCCGGTGGCATAGAGCAGCTCCAGCATCGCCTTATCGCGCAGCTCCAGTGGGATATCGGTATTAGGTGCCTGCAACAGCCGCTCGACCTGCGCCTCAGTGAGATCTTTCGGCAGTCGCTGTGGCAGTTTGGGTGCCGAGAGTAGCGCACTGGGATCGTCGGGGCGCACTTTTTCACGGTACAGATACTGGAACAGGCGCCGCATGGCGCTGAGCAGCCGCGCTGAGCTGGTCGCCTTGTAGCCTCCTTCCAGCCGTTCAGCCAGAAACTGCTGCAGATCGGCTGGCGTCACGCTGAGCAGCGTCAGCTGGTGATGCGCCAGCCAGCCGGTCAGCGTCTGGAGATCCTGGCGATAGGAGGAGAGCGTGTTCTGCGCCAGATTGCGCTCAATCCAGAGCGCATCAAGAAACTGTTCTGTCAGTTCGCTGTCCTGCACGTTATCTCCGCCGTCTGGTGTAAAATCATGCTCATTATGCCTGATTCAGCAGCGCTTCTGGTACAATTGCGCCAAAGTCAGTATTTACAGAGTGTTATCTGCATGAAAATCGGTCTGTTTTACGGTTCCAGTACCTGTTACACCGAAATCGTGGCGGAGAAAATTCGCGATTTCATCGGCGACGAGCTGGTCACGCTGCATAACGTTAAGGATGATGACCCACGCCTGATGGAGCAGTACGATTTGCTGATCATGGGCATCCCCACCTGGGATTTTGGTGAGTTGCAGGAGGACTGGGAGGCGATCTGGACGCAGCTGCCCGCGCTGAATCTGCAGAATAAGATTGTGGCGCTGTATGGCATGGGCGATCAGATTGGCTACGGTGAATGGTTTCTGGATGCGCTCGGTATGCTGCACGATCTGCTGCAGCCGATGGGGGTACGATTCGTGGGCTACTGGCCGCTGGAGGGCTACGAGTTCACCAGTCCCCGACCGCTTACTGCCGATGGCACACAGTTTGTCGGCCTGGCGCTGGATGACGTGAATCAGTTTGAGGTGACGGATGAGCGCGTTGAGCAGTGGTGCGAGCAGGTGTTAACCGAGACTGCCGGACTGCTGTAACCCTCTTCAGCCGTTGCGGCCGCCAGCCACATACGGAGACGGCGCTGAATGCCCGGCAGAACCTGACCGGCCGCGGGTCAGTCGAAATGCGCGCTTATGCCTCTTCGCCGTTAATGTCGCGCCCTGCTGAAGCAGCAGGCGCGCAACGCCCGCCATTCGTCAGGCTGCATAGCGTCCTGCATCAGCCACCAGCGCAGCCTGTCACCCTCTTCGCTCTTCGCCACCAGCAGCACGCCCGCTGGTAACCAGCGCAGTGGCTGAGTGGGACGCCAGCGTTTTCCCTGCCAGATCCAGCAATGGACACTTTCCCGCTCCAGCGTCCCGCGCCGCAGCCTCAGCCGCCGGCAGACACGACCGCCCTCCGCCAGCAACAGCAGGATCATTCCGCTCCGCAGCAGCTCCCCACCCACGGGCAGCGCCATCAGCAGCACGCCCGAGACGGCAGCCACCAGCCAGACGCACAGCACCCCGCACGCCAGCCGGGAGGGCCGCAGCTTACATTGCCACCGGGCCGCGCTCATGGTTGCGCTGCTGGATCAGGTTGACCATCCGCTTAAGCTCAGGATCCTTTGGCTCGCCGTGATTCATCAGCCAGTTGAACAGATCGGGATCGTCACTCTTCAGCAGCGCGACAAAGACCTGCTTATCGGTGTCGCTCAGCGTGTCATACTCAAATTTGAAGAACGGCATAATCGCCACATCCAGTTCCAGCATGCCGCGACGGCAGGCCCACTGAATACGTGATTTATCATTAATATCCATGCATCAGTTTCCACAGTTCACAACGTGGCGCTTAGTGTAACCTGGTTTACTACGGCTCGCAGGCGCTGCGTCGCATGCTGTGCAACCTGCCACATTTCAGGCGGCCTCTTTGCAGGGCTATCACGCCTTTTGTGCGCCGTTTTCCGTAAACAGGTTGCATTGCCAGGCGGCTCTTTTAACATTGAAGACATTGTTCCGGATGAACCTTCTTACACAGGATATCTCCATGCCCACTTTTACTTTACCGCCGCGCCAGCCTGCCGCGTCGTCCCGTCTGCCGTTAACCCTGATGTCACTGGACAGCTGGGCACTGGTTTCGATTACCGGTGCGGACAGCACTGCCTACCTGCAGGGTCAGTTAACGCTGGATGTCGCGGCGCTGGATGCCGATCATCACTCCCCCGCCGCGCACTGCGACGCCAAAGGCAAAATGTGGAGCAATCTGCGTCTGTTTCATCGCGGTGAAGGGTATGCCTACCTGATCCGGCGCGAGCTGCGCGACACCCAGCTGGCCGAGCTGAAGAAATATGCGGTGTTTTCAAAAGTCACGATGACGCCCGACGATGAAGCACTTCTGCTGGGTGTGGCTGGTTTCCAGGCACGTGCTGCCCTGGCTAACCTGTTTGAGGCGTTGCCTGACAGCGAGAAGCCGGTGGTGCATCAGGGTGAAACTACCCTGCTGTGGTTTGCGCATCCGGCCGAACGTTTTCTGATTGTGACATCACCGGCCCAGGCCGACGTGCTGAAGCAGAAACTCAGCGAGGATGCACAGTTCAACGACAGCCAGCAGTGGCTGGCGCTGGATATCGAAGCCGGTATTCCGGTGATCGTTCCCGCCACCAGCGTGCAGTTTATTCCGCAGGCCACCAACCTGCAGGCGCTGGATGCCATCAGCTTTAAAAAAGGGTGCTATGCCGGACAGGAGATGGTGGCCCGGGCGAAATATCGCGGTGCTAATAAACGCGCCCTTTACTGGCTGGCGGGTAAGGCAAGCCATCTGCCTGAAGCTAACGCGCCGCTGGAGCTGCAGATGGGTGAGCGCTGGCGTCGTACCGGCAGCGTGCTGGCGGCTGTGCAGCTGGATGATGGCACCAGCTGGATTCAGGTGGTGCTGAACAACGATCTGGAGCCGGACAGCGTGCTTCGGGTTGAAGGCGATGAAGGTGGTCATCTGACGGTGCAGCCCCTGCCCTATTCGCTGGATGAGAGCTGAGTTACCTTCTGGCCCTGACGTCACGTCAGGGCCACATTCGCGAAGCGTCAGCGTACATAGAAGTAGATGGCGCAGAAATGACAGAGTGAGCCGCCCAGTACGAATCCATGCCAGATGGCATGATTGTAGGGAATGCGGCGTGCCACATAGAAAATCACCCCCAGCGAGTAGATTATCCCGCCTGCTGCCAGCAGCCAGATACAGGCTGGCGGCATAATCATGGCCAGCTGATAAACCACGATCAGCGACAGCCACCCCATACAGAGATAGGTCACCAGCGACAGCACTTTAAAGCGATGGGCAATGGTAAGCTTAAACAGAATACCGGCCAGCGCCAGCCCCCAGATTACCGCCATTAATCCATACGCCAGCGGCGTCCTGAGTCCCACCAGCAGAAACGGCGTGTAGGTTCCGGCGATCAGCAGATAGATCGCGCAGTGGTCGAACGTTTTCAGCCAGGGCCGGACCGGGCCATCGGGAATGGCGTGATAGAGCGTCGAAGCCAGAAACAGCAGGATCATACTGCCGCCATAAAGGCTGTAGCTGACAAAGGTCAGAGTATCCGCCTGGCGTTCGATGGCCTGATGAAGCAAAAGCACCAGGCCAGCGATGCCTGACAGACAGCCCAGACCATGACTGATACTGTTGGCAATTTCTTCGCCGAACCAGTCGTCCGCTACGGGTCGTGGTTTGTGAGAAAGTGTGGGTGTCATAAGTGTGTCCTGAACAGCGTAATCGCAGTGATAATATTCTCCAGCCGGGTTGATAACGATTTCAGTGTACACCTGTACGCTAAAATTATCTTATGAAATTCTGTAACCGTTAAACCGGCTGCTGAATCTGATAAACTGACCCCAGGTCAAACGTTCAACGAGTCATCCATGTTTTCGCACCGCGATCTCGCCCGTCTTAACGATCTGGAAATGCAGGTCTATCAGTTCATCATTAAACATCGTGAAGGCGTCAGTTATATGACCATCCGCGAACTGGCTGAGCAGGCGGGGGTCTCCACGACCACCGTGCTGCGCTTCTGCCGTAAGATGCACTGTGAAGGCTGGTCAGAATTTCGCATTCGTCTGCGCTTAGCCGAACAGCAGCATACGCCTCAGCTGAATACCGCCGGGGTGAGCGAGATGCTGAGTTTCTTTAACAGCATTAACAATCCGGCGTTTGAACAGCTCATCGCTCAGGCCGCACAGAAAATTGCTCAGGCTGAGCAGGTTTTCTTTATTGGCGTCGGCACATCAGGCAGCCTGGCGAAATATGGCGCCCGCTTTTTCTCTAACCTCGGTAAATTCAGCCACGCAATTGATGATCCCTATTATCCGATCAGTCCCGACCTCTATCAGAACGCGATTGCGATTATTTTATCCGTCTCCGGTGAAACCGAAGAGATCCTGCGTATTGCCAGCCAGTTCAGCCTGAACAAGTGCAGAATCATTGCGATAACGAATACGGAGAGCAGCTCGCTGGCGAAAATCGGCGATTTTACCCTCTGCTACCATGTGCCGATTATTCGTCTGGCTGACAATACGGATATTACGACACAGGTTCCGGTAACCTATATTATTGAGGCGATCGGCCGCCAGCTGCGAAAATAAAACAGCCTGTTTTTCACAGGTAACAAACGCCATTTCTCGCGCGGTGTTATATCGTGACTTTGATTATTGCCTTGCTACACTCATCGCAATTTCTTTATCCGGAACGGAGTGAAACATGAGTGCAGAATTGCAGTTACCCAAAGACTTTCTCTGGGGTGGCGCGGTGGCAGCGCATCAGGTTGAAGGCGGCTGGGATCAGGGCGGCAAAGGAGTCAGCATTGCAGACGTGCTGACCGGCGGTTCACATGGTGTTGATCGGGTCATTACCGATGGCGTGCAGCCCGGCCATTTCTATCCGAACCATCAGGGCGTGGAGTTCTACTCTCACTATAAAGAGGATGTCGCGCTGTTTGCTGAGATGGGCTTCAGATGTTTCCGCACCTCCATTGCCTGGACCCGCATCTTCCCGAACGGGGATGAGCAGCAGCCCAACGAAGCGGGCCTGCAATTCTATGACGATCTGTTTGATGAACTGCTGAAGTATGGCATTGAACCCGTCATCACTCTCTCTCACTTCGAAATGCCTTATCACCTGGTTAAAGAGTATGGCGGCTGGCATAACCGCAAAGTGGTCGACTTCTTTGTGCGCTTCAGTGAAGTGGTGCTGAAGCGCTATAAAAACAAAGTGAAATACTGGATGACCTTTAACGAGATCAACAACCAGCGCAACTGGCGCTATCCGCTGTTCGGATACTGCTGCTCAGGGGTGATCTTCACTGAACATGAGAAGCCTGAAGAGGCGATGTATCAGGTGATGCACCATCAGTTTGTTGCCAGCGCAAAAGTGGTGAAACTCGGACACGACATCAATCCGGACTTTCAGATTGGCTGCATGATCGCCATGGTGCCGGTCTACCCGTTCTCCTGCCATCCGGATGATGTAGCCCTGGCGCAGGAAGCGATGCATCAGCGCTACGTGTTCAGTGATGTGCAGATGCGCGGATACTATCCGGCCTATACCCTGAAAGAGTGGGCGCGCAAAGGGTATGACATCCAGATGGACGCTGACGATGCCGAAACGCTGCGTCAGGGCTGCGCAGACTACGTTGGCTTCAGCTACTACATGAGCAACGCCGTGAAGACCGATGCCAGCGGCGTTGACGATCCGATTACCGGCTTTGAAGGCGTAGTGAAAAACCCGCATGTGAAAGCCTCCGACTGGGGCTGGCAGATCGACCCGGTTGGCCTGCGCTATGCCCTGAACGACCTTTATGAACGTTATCAGAAGCCGCTGTTTATTGTAGAAAATGGCTTTGGCGCGATCGATAAGCCGGGTGCCGACGGGAAGATTGACGATGATTACCGCATCGACTATCTGCGCGCGCACATCGAAGAGATGAAGAAAGCCGTCAGCTATGATGGCGTCGAGTTAATGGGCTACACCCCGTGGGGCTGCCTGGACTGCGTCTCGTTCACCACCGGACAGTACGACAAGCGTTACGGCTTTATTCATGTGAATAAAAACGATGATGGCAGCGGCGACTTTTCCCGTGCGAAGAAAAAGAGCTTCGGCTGGTATCAGCAGGTTATCGCCAGCAACGGCGAAAACCTCTGACGCGCCCCGCCGCCGCGAAACGCCTCAGCGCCCACCGGCAGCGTCAATGATGCTGCCGGTCACGTATGAGGCCGCTTCACTGGCCAGCCAGACGATCGCTTCCGCAATTTCCTCCGCTTCTCCGCCACGTCCCATCGGAATCGCACTGGCAAGCCGGTCTACTCTGCCCGGCTCGCCGCCGTCAGCATGCATCTCTGTATAGATGAAGCCCGGCCGGACACCGTTTACCCGGATGCCCTGCTGCGCCACTTCCAGCGACAATCCTCTGGTCAGGGTATCCATCGCCCCTTTTGAAGCGGCGTAATCGACATATTCACCCGGTGCACCGGTGCGGGACGCCGCCGATGAAACGTTCACGATCGCCCCGCCCTGGCCGCCATGATGGGTACCCATCCGCTTAACCGCCTCCCGGCAGCAGAGAAAGGTGCCGATAACATTGGTGGCAAACACTTTTTGCAGACGCGCCGCATCCAGCTGTTCGGTGCGGCACTGCTGAAACAGGATACCGGCGTTATTCACCAGCAGCGCCAGCGGTTCCGCCTGCTGATCGAGCTGCGCAAACATCGCCTTCACCGCCTCTTCATCCGCGATATCAGCCTGAATCGCAAAGGCTTCCCCGCCCTGCTGCCGGATTTGGCTGACCACCTCCTGCGCTTCTGCCTCGCGCTGGCGATAGTTCACCGCGACCCGATAACCGCGAGCGGCCAGCAGTCGCGACGTTGCCCGTCCGATGCCGCGGCTGCCTCCCGTAACCAGTGCCAGTTTCATACTGTTTCTCCATAAAAAAGGGCCGGAAACCGGCCCCTGGGGATGAGATTCTGCTGCCGCGATTTACTGATAGTCGCTGATCGGTACGCAGGAGCAGAACAGATTGCGGTCGCCAAAGACATCGTCGAGACGCTTCACCGTCGGCCAGTACTTGTTGTGGCTGCCCGCCGGGAAGACCGCCAGTTCACGGCTGTAAGGGTGAGACCACTCACCGACAATTTCCAGCTGGGTGTGCGGTGCATTCACCAGCGGGTTATCGTCCAGCGGCCATTCACCGGCCGCCACCCGGTCAATCTCGATGCGGATCGCCAGCATCGCATCAATAAAGCGATCCAGTTCGATCTTACTCTCCGACTCGGTTGGCTCCACCATCAGGGTGCCCGCGACCGGGAAGGACATGGTCGGCGCGTGGAAGCCGTAATCGATCAGGCGCTTGGCAATATCCAGCTCGCTGATGCCGGTCTGCTCTTTCAGCGGACGAATGTCGAGAATACATTCGTGCGCCACGCGGCCGTCGCGGCCGGTATAGAGCACCGGATAGGCGGACTGCAGGCGGCTGGCGATGTAGTTAGCATTGAGGATAGCGACCGAGCTGGCCTGTTTCAGCCCCTCGGCTCCCATCATACGAATGTACATCCAGCTGATAGGCAGGATGGAGGCGCTGCCAAACGGTGCAGCGGAAACCGCGCCCTGCTGCGTCAGCACACCATCAATCTGCACCACGCTGTGACCCGGTACAAACGGAGCCAGATGCGCCTTGACGCCAATCGGTCCCATACCCGGACCGCCACCGCCGTGCGGGATGCAGAAGGTTTTGTGCAGATTGAGATGCGACACATCCGCGCCGATATATCCCGGCGTGGTGATGCCGACCTGCGCATTCATGTTTGCGCCATCCAGGTAGACCTGACCGCCATACTGATGAACAATCTGGCACACTTCGCGGATGGTCTCTTCATAGACGCCATGGGTAGAGGGATAAGTCACCATGATGCAGGAGAGTTTATCACCTGCCTGAGCGGCTTTTTCGCGCAGGTCACCCAGATCGATGTTGCCCTGTTTATCACAGGCCACCACCACCACATCCATACCCGCCATCTGAGCAGAGGCCGGGTTAGTGCCGTGGGCCGAGCTGGGGATCAGGCAGAGATGGCGATCCCCCTCGCCGCGACTTTCATGATAGCGGCGGATCGCCAGCAGTCCGGCGTACTCCCCCTGCGCCCCGGAGTTGGGCTGCATACAGAGCGCATCATAGCCGGTGAGTTGCACCAGCCACTGTGAAAGCTGACCGATCATCTGCAGATAACCGGCGGCCTGTTCAGCCGGGCAGAAAGGATGCAGCTCAGCAAACTCCGGCCAGGTGATCGGGATCATCTCCGCCGCGGCATTGAGCTTCATCGTGCAGGAGCCGAGCGGGATCATCGCCTGGTTCAGCGCCAGATCTTTTTTCTCCAGGCTGTGCATGTAGCGCATCATCTCAGTTTCGCTGTGATGACGGTTGAAGACCGGATGAGTCAGTATGTCGCTCTGGCGCAGCAGGCCGGCTGGAATAGCGTGGCCTTCGCTGGCGACTTCGCCGTCGAGTTTGTCCAGGTCCGGACGCTGATCGTCACCCAGCAGAATAGCGAACAGCGTCAGAATATCTTCGCGGCAGGTGGTTTCATCCAGCGTGATGCCGACCGCGTTGTGAATATCGCTGCGCAGGTTAACGCCAAAGCTCAGGGCGCGGTTCAGCACGGCGGCTTTATCCGCCACCTCGACCGTCAGCGTATCGAACCAGTGCTGATGGCGCAGCGTCAGGCCGCCCTGCTGCAGGCCGGCTGCCAGAATCGTGGTGAAGCGGTGAATGCGTGAGGCGATACGTTTAAGTCCGGCCGGGCCGTGGAACACCGCATAGAGACCGGCAATGTTGGCCAGCAGCACCTGTGAAGTACAGATGTTGGAGTTGGCCTTTTCGCGGCGGATATGCTGCTCGCGGGTCTGCATCGCCATGCGCAGCGCCGTGTTGCCTGCGGCATCGCGCGAGACACCAATGATGCGGCCCGGCATAGAGCGTTTATGCTCGTCACGGCTGGCGAAGAATGCCGCGTGAGGCCCGCCGTAACCCATGGGCACGCCGAAGCGCTGAGCCGAACCAAACACGATGTCCGCGCCCTGCTTACCTGGCGCTTCCAGCAGGACTAACGACATAAAGTCGGCGGCCACGCTGACGACCACTTTGCGCGCTTTGAGTGCGGCAATCAGTGCGCGGTAGTCGTGCGCTTCACCGGTGGTGCCCACCTGTTGCAGCAGCACGCCAAACAGATCGTCATGCTCAGGCGCTTTCTCTGCACGGTCGATAATCAGTTCAAAGCCGAACGTTTCTGCACGGGTTCGCACCACATCCAGCGTCTGCGGATGAATATCATCGGCAATGAAAAATTTATTCGCGTTTTTGAGCTTGCTGACGCGTTTTGCCATCGCCATCGCTTCGGCGGCGGCGGTCGCTTCATCCAGCAGTGAGGCGGAGGCGATATCCATGCCGGTGAGATCCAGCGTCAGCTGCTGGAAATTCAGCAGTGCTTCCAGACGGCCCTGCGACACCTCAGGCTGATAAGGGGTGTAAGCGGTGTACCAGCCGGGATTCTCCAGCATGTTACGCAGGATCACCGGCGGGGTGATCACCGCACTGTATCCCATGCCGATCCAGGATTTGTAACGCAGATTCTGGCTGGCGATGGCTTTCAGTTCCGCCAGCGCCTGCTGTTCAGTGGCGGCTTCGCCTACTGCAGGCGGGCCTGGCAGTTGAATGTCGGCAGGCACAATGGTGCCGATTAACGCGTCCAGCGAACGGGCACCAATCGCGTCAAGCATCTGCGCCTGCTGCTCAGGTGAAGGACCGATATGGCGCTCAATAAAGGCACCGTTGTGTTCAAGCTGGCTGAGAGTCTGAGTCATTAGCAGTAAATCCTGAATCGGGCTGGGGAACCGGGGATCAAACAGAAGTCAGCGGCCTCTGCAGGAGGCCGCCTGACGATTACTCGTCGATGGAGGCTTTATAGGCATCCGCATCCAGCAGCGAGTCAAGTTCGGACGCGTCGCTGGCTTTCATTTTGAATAACCAGCCGCCGGCATAAGGCTCGCTGTTAACCTGCTCCGGTGAGTCGGTCAGCGCGTCGTTGACCGCCACAATTTCACCGCTGAGGGGTGCATAAATATCTGAAGCCGCTTTAACGGATTCCGCTACGGCACACTCTTCACCGGCTGAGAACGTCGCGCCCACTTCCGGCAGATCGACAAACACCATGTCGCCCAGTAACTCCTGCGCATGTTCAGTAATCCCCACGGTGTAGCTGCCATCCTCTTCTTTGCGCACCCATTCGTGGCTGTCGCGGTATTTCAACGTATTCGGCACATTGCTCATTGGCCATTTCTCCTGAATAAAATTTACTGAGCGACCGGCTTACCGGCGCGGACAAAAATGGGACGGGTGACCTGTACCGGCATCTGGCGGTTACGGATCTCAACGATGGCGGCGCTGCCGACGGAAGCGGGGACGCGCGCCAGGGCGATGCTGCAACCCAGGGTCGGTGAGAAAGAACCGCTGGTAATGATCCCTTCCTGCTGCTGGCCCTGCTCATCCGTGAAACGCACCGGCTGCCCGTGACGCAGCACCCCTTTTTCCGTCATGATCAGTCCCACCAGCTTTTCCGTTCCGCGTTCACGCTGTAGCTCCAGGGCTTCCCGGCCGATGAAATCGCGGTCTGCTGGTTCCCAGCAGACGGTCCAGCCCATGTTGGCGGCCAGCAGTGAGACACCTTCATCCATCTCCTGACCATAGAGGTTCATCCCCGCTTCCAGACGCAGGGTGTCGCGCGCGCCCAGTCCGGCCGGTTTCACCCCTGCAGCTAGCAGGCGCTGCCAGAACCCCGCCGCCTCGCCTGCGGGCAGCGCAATCTCATATCCCGCTTCACCGGTGTAACCCGTTGTAGCGATAAACAGATCGCCCGCCTGCACGCCGAAAAAGGGCTTCATGCCTGCGACGGCCTGACGCTGCTCTTCGCTGAACAGCGTCTGCGCTTTCTGCTGTGCCTGCGGACCCTGCACGGCAATCAGCGCCAGATCATCGCGTTCGGTCAGCGTAATGCCGTAGTGCTGCGCGTGCTGCGCTATCCAGGCGAGATCTTTCTCACGGGTCGCGGAGTTCACGACCAGCCGGAAGAACGTCTCGCTCATAAAGTAAACAATTAAATCGTCAATGACGCCACCCGAGGCATTGAGCATCCCGGTGTAGAGCGCCTTGCCGGGCTGGGTCAGTTTTGCGACATCGTTCGCCAGCAGGTAGCGCAGAAACTCGCGGGTACGCGGACCGGTCAGATCGACAATGGTCATGTGGGAGACATCAAACATGCCGGCGTCACTGCGCACGACATGATGTTCATCCATCTGGGAGCCGTAGTGCAAAGGCATCATCCAGCCATGAAAGTCCACCATACGGGCACCGCAGGCCTGATGCTGTTCAAACAGAGGTGTTTGCTGAGTCATAACCATCCTGTGCAGAAGCGAATGAGTACAAAAGCGCGCCGTCATACTGTGCCGACGCAAACGTTCTCCTGAGGCTGACGTTACCACCGAATCTGGTGATTAACCATAAGCAAATCGGGGTCGAAAGCAGAGGCACAGACTAACCAGGAATCGGAAGCGACAGGATAATAAACTGCATTTTTGTGATTAATCGCGCAATAAATGCAGGCTATTTAAATATACGCAGCAAATTTATGCGGCACGACGTCCAGGTTGTTAAAAAGATCCCGCCTTCAGCGCGCTTCCGGATAAAAAAAAGTAATGCGAAATCTCACGCAAAATTAGAATAAATCAAACGAGGAACCCTGCTGGTGCAGCGTTGCCTTTTTGTGGTGCAGAGGGGGGTTGAGAGATAAAAAAGCCAGCAGAAGCTGGCTTAGCAGAGGGGCAGGTTCAGCGAAGCCAGGCGGGCAAATCGGTCAGGCCCATCGCCTGTTTCAGCATCATCGGTTTGACGCCCGGTAAACGGTCCGCCAGCTTCAGACCGACATCACGCAGCAGTTTTTTCGCCGGGTTGTTGCCTGCAAACATTTCGCGGAAGCCCTGCATGCCCGCCAGCATCATGGCGGCGCTGTGTTTACGGCTGCGCTCATAGCGGCGCAGATAGAGGTGCTGACCGATATCTTTGCCCTGCTGATGGAGACGCCGGATCTCACCGATCAGCTCTGCGGCGTCCATAAAGCCCAGGTTAACCCCCTGTCCTGCCAGCGGATGGATGGTGTGAGCCGCATCCCCGACCAGCGCCAGACGGTGCGCCGCGAAGTTGCGGGCGTAGCGCGCCACCAGCGGAAACGTTTTGCGCTCGCTTTCCAGCTGGCAGAGGCCGAGGCGCATATCAAACGCCACGGAGAGCTGCTGGTTGAACAGCGCGTCCGGCATGGTTTCCAGGCGGCTGGCTTCCTGAGGCGACAGCGACCAGACGATAGAGCTGAGGTGTGGGTCCTGCATCGGCAGGAACGCCAGTATGCCGTCGCCGTGGAACACCTGACGCGCCACCGCGTCGTGAGGTTGTTCGGTGCGAACGTTAGCCACTAACGCGTGGTGGTCGTAATCCCAGAAGGTCAGTGGAATATCCGCTTTGTTGCGCAGCCAGGAGTTTGCGCCATCAGCAGCAATCATTAAGCGCGCGCTTAGCATGCTGCCATCCTGCAGCGTGATAAAGGCTTCGTTGTCACCAAATGCCACCTGCTGCAACTGCGAAGGCGCCATCAGCGTGACGTCACTGCAGGTGCTGGCGCGCTGCCAGAGCGCGCTCTGGATCACCGGATTTTCGATAATGTGGCCAAGATGCGACAGGCCCTGCTGCTCATCATCAAACGCGATGGCTCCAAAACTGTCCTTCTCCCACACTTCCATACCGTGATAGGGGCTGGCGCGCAGGGAAAGGATTGTCGACCAGACATCCAGCTTCTGCAGCAGACGTTCACTGGCGGCATTAATTGCCGAAACACGGACGGAGGGTGACGCACTCAGCGCCAGGGGCGGCTCCGGCGATTTTTCCAGTACGGCGATGCGCAGTCCACTGCCCTGCAAGCCGCAGGCGACAGCCAGCCCCACCATTCCGCCACCGGCAATCACCACATCAAAAGTTTGCATCTGAGCCTCTTTGTTAACGCTTAACCCAGCCAAGCGTGCGCTCAGCCAGTTGATTTCGTAGCCACGGCAGATGGTCCATCGCCAGCAGGCCCAGGTTACGTCCTGCCACCAGCGGGGCGTAACGATTGGCAAAGACGCGAACCAGCCCGTCTGTGATGCCAATGGTGGCGGCACGGTCGGACTGCCGGCGTTGCTGATAGTGATTCAGGACCGCATAGCTGCCGGGGTCCTGCTGTTGCCAATGGGCAGCGGCCAGCGTTTCCGCCAGCGACATCACGTCGCGCAGGCCCAGGTTAAAGCCCTGCCCGGCAATCGGATGCAGCGTCTGTGCCGCATTGCCTACAACCGCCACGCGATGCGTTACCATCTGCACCGCCTGGTGCAGCGCCAGCGGGTAGCATTCGCGCTGACCGGTGTGGGTGAATTTCCCCAGCCGCCAGCCAAAAGCGCGCTGCAACTCGCTGAGGAATTCAGCATCACTCCACTGCACTATTTTTTCGCGCTGCGACGCCGGATGGCACCAGACCAGCGACAGACGGTTCCCGGACATCGGCAACAGCGCCAGCGGGCCATGCTCGGTGAAACGTTCAAATGCCCGGCCCTGATGAGGCAGCGCGGTGGAGACGTTGGCGATAACCGCCAGCTGCTGATACGCCTCAGTCTGCCACTGGATGCCACAGGATGCCGCCAGTGCAGAGCGTGTGCCATCTGCCGCCACCAGCACTTTTCCGCTGAGTTGCTCGCCGTTGTCCAGCGTCACCTCAACCTGCTCATCACTGCGGGTTGCCTGAGTCACACGAGCCGGACAGCGCAACGTCACGCCCGGCGCTTTTTTCAGTTCAGCAAACAGTCGCTGACCGACGTCAAACAGCTCGACAACCTGCCCCAGCGCCGGAATCTCATAGTCAGCCGCCGCCATCGAGACAAAGCCTGCGTGGCCGCGGTCGGAGACATGGATATCAGTAATCGGCGTGGCACAGCTGGCGATGCGCTGCCAGAGGTTAATCGCTGCCAGCTGCTGGCAGGTGCCGGCTGAGAGCGCAATTGCCCGGCCATCAAAGCCAGGGTGCGCCCGGCTGGCAGGCTCGCTGCGCTCGATCAGCGTCACCGGCAGTTTGCCCTGAGTGAGATGGGAGATCGCCAGCGCCAGCGTCGCTCCGGTCATGCCGCCACCGGCAATCAGAATCGTCATGCCTGTTTAGCCGCCGCCATCAGCGCCTCAATCTCATCGGCCTCTTTCACAACGCTGTCGGTGAGATTTTCAATGCCCTCTTCGGTGATCACGATGTCATCTTCGATACGGATACCGATGCCGCGATACGCCACAGGGACATCCGCATCCGGCGCGATGTAGAGGCCCGGTTCAACCGTTAACACCATGCCCGGTTCCAGTATCCGGTCGCGGCTCGGCGTGCCGTAGTGGCCAACATCGTGAACATCCAGCCCCAGCCAGTGGCCCAGACCATGCATGTAGAACTGACGATGCGCCTCTTCGGCAATCAGCGTATCGACGTCACCGTCGAGAATGCCCAGCTCAACCAGGCCGGTGATCATAATGCGTACGACTTCATCGTTGACTTCGCGAATGCTGATGCCAGGCCGGAACATCTCCAGCGCCCGGTTCAGTGAAGCCAGAACGATGTCATAAATCGCGCGCTGCGCCGGGCTGAATTTGCCGTTAACCGGGAAGGTGCGGGTGATATCCCCGGCATAGCCGTGGAACTCGCAGCCGGCATCGATCAGCACCAGATCGCCGTCACGCATTTCACTTTCATTTTCGGTGTAGTGCAGAATGCAGCCGTTTTCTCCGGCACCGACAATGGTGTTGTAGGCCGGGAAGCGCGCGCCATGACGGGCAAATTCGTGATGAATCTCTCCCTCCAGCTGATACTCAAACATGCCTGGCTGGCAGGCCAGCATGGCACGGGTATGGGCCAGGGCACTGATCTTCCCGGCGCGGCGCATCAGCTCGATTTCATCCTCATCCTTGAACAGGCGCATCTCATGCACCCAGGGACGCCAGTCGGTCAGGGTGGCAGGCGCGCTGAGGTTCTGGCGGAACCCACGACGCAGTTTTTCCAGGGCGCTGAACACCAGGGCATCGGCATGGCTGTAGTCACCCTGTGCGTGGTAGATCACATCCAGGCCGTTGAGCAGCAGGTGCAGCTGTTCGCCAATGTCGTCCCAGGGCAAGGCGCGATCCACGCCCAGTTTCGCAGGAGCCGCCTCCTGACCCAGCCGACGGCCAGACCAGATCTCTGCCGTGAGGTCACGCACGCGGTTAAACAGCACGCTGTGGTTGTGATTCTCATCGCTTTTGATCAGGACCAGCAGCGCCTGCGGCTCGTTAAAACCGGTGAAATAGCTGAAATCGCTGCTCTGACGAAACGGATACTCGGTGTCATTACTGCGCGTCACTTCAGGCGCAGCAAAAATTAACGCGGCGCTGCCTGGCGCCATCTTCGCTAACAGCGCCTGACGGCGCTGCAGGAATCGTTCCAGTGAAATCATCTCTGCACTCCCTGTAAACTGACCGGTTAAACTCGTTGACCTGAAACGCCTGACTTAATGCAGCGTCGGCTTTTGCACTTCTGGCGCAGTGGGCTGTGGGCGGGTAAAGGTGTCATGACACAGCAGGGCTGCCACGCGCACATACTCAATCACCTCTTCCAGCGACTGCTCCAGCTCCTCCTGGTCTTCATCCTCTTCATAACCGAGCTGAGCGATGGTGCGCAGGTCATCAATGGCTTCGCCGGTTTCACCGGTGACCTTATCCAGTTTAGGCTGTGTTACGCCCAGGCCGAGCAGAAAATGGTTCACCCAGCCCGCCAGCGCATCGGCACGGTCAAAGACGGTGATGTCATCATCAGCGGGCAGCAGCAGCTGAAACAGGAAGCCTTCATCTTCCAGCGTGGTCGCCGTGTGCGCGTGCAGCTCTGTCAGTGGCACTGCGAGAGAGTGAGAAAACGCCATGCCTTCGTTAGCCAGATCGTGGACCAGCGTCTTCCAGCTGGTGTCCTGGTTACCGCCGCAGAGGATCCCACTCAGCAGGCCGTGCATTTCTGCGGGCGTCATTCCAACACCCTGCTGTGAGAGCACCGCCGCAAGCGCGTTGTAATCGGGGGTTGCGTTCTGTAAGGACATAAGTTTTCATCGTCGTTGGCAGAATAAGTTCGTGTTATGCTACCACTAGCTGCCTCAAGGTTTCCAGAAAAGGGGTTGTATCTTATTTCGTGGGTCTATATAGTTGCCCGCCTCCCAAGCCATTGACTGCTAAGGGAGTTGCGAGCGAAGTAATCAGTCAGGAAGGTGGCATGTCTGCACAACCGGTAGATTTACAAATTTTTGGTCGTTCGTTAAGAGTGAATTGTCCGCCAGAGCAGCAAGATGCGCTCAATAGTGCGGCTGACGATCTCAATCAGCGGTTGCAAGATTTAAAAGTTCGCACTAGAGTCACAAATACAGAGCAACTGGTGTTCATCGCCGCGTTAAACGTCTGCCATGAACTGGCGCAAGAGAAAGTGAAAACGCGCGATTATGCTGCTAATATGGAACAGCGTATCCGTATGCTGCAGCAGACGATTGAGCAGGCGTTAGTTGAGCAGGGTCGCATAACCGACCGCCAGGATGCGAAGTTCGAATAAAACTTCATGGTTGCTGTGCTACAGTAACGGTGAGGTAAATTTTCTCTGAGATGTTTGCAAGTGGGCCAGTCCCCTGAGCCGATATTTCGAAAAAACAGAATGTGACGCTCTGTAACCTGTGTGCATGCTCGGTCCGTCCGAGAAGCCTGATGGTTACGACGGCATGTTCACCTTGAACCAAGGGTTCAAGGGTTACAGCCTACGGCGGCATCTCGGAGATCTCCCTTTCAGCACTCCTGCTTTTTTCCCCCGACCGACATGTTATAGTCGCTGAACAGCGACTTATCCGGCGGGGAAATCATGTCTGAACCTTCCATCTCTGCACCTTCCATGTTACAGCGTCAGGAAATTCGCCAGCAGGTGCGTCATCTGCGCCGGGCGCTGACGGACGAGCAGCAGGCCCAGGCGGCCGAACAGCTTGCGGAGCTGGCCCTGAACTACGCCCCGCTTACTGCCGCACAAAACATTGCCCTGTTTCTGTCGGTGGATGGGGAGCTCAATACCCGTCCGCTGATTGCCCGGTTGTGGCATCTGAAAAAAACGGTCTGTCTGCCGGTTTTACACCCCTTCTCTCCCGGTAATTTACTGTTTCTGCGCTATTCGCCCGACACCCCCTTGCAGACCAATAAGCTGCGTATTCCCGAACCGCCGCTGGACATCCGGCAATTGATCACCCTGGATCAGCTGGATCTGATGATGGTGCCGCTGGTGGCGTTTGATCACGCCGGTCAGCGTCTGGGGATGGGCGGAGGCTTCTACGATCGCACGCTGCAGAACTGGCGGCAGCACGGCTTTTTGCCTGTGGGTCTGGCCCACGATTGTCAGCAGGTTGAGAGCCTGCCGGTGGCAGAATGGGATGTGCCTTTGCCGGCCGTAATGACGCCGTCAAAGCTGTGGCAGTGGGAGTAGAGGAAGTAGTGTTACGGACTTTTCAGATGGCTTAATCCCCTGTCCGGGCGCACCTGGCTACAATGAAACCTGAAGAGGCGCGACTCAGCGCCTCTCCAGGCGGGTAGCGCTTAGTAAAGTAAACGCGCGCGGATAGTCCCCGGAATAGCCTTCATCAGCTGCAGAGCTTTCTCCGCCACTTCCGGCTCAGCATCGATATCAATGACCACATAGCCCATAAATGGCGACGTCTGCAGATACTGAGCGGCGATGTTGATGCCCTGCTCGGCGAAAATCTGGTTGATCGCCGTCAGCACGCCCGGACGGTTCTCGTGGATGTGCAGCAGACGGCTGGCGCTGATGCCGTGGATCGGCAGTGAGACTTCCGGGAAGTTGACCGCCGACAGGGTGGAGCCGTTGTCGGAGTATTTCGCCAGCTTGCCCGCAACTTCAATACCGATGTTCTCCTGCGCTTCTTCTGTCGATCCGCCAATGTGCGGCGTCAGGATCACGTTGTCGAACTCACTCAGCGGAGAGATAAAGGGATCGCTGTTGGTGGCTGGCTCGACCGGGAAGACGTCGATGGCCGCGCCTCCCACATGCTTGCTGGCCAGTGCCTCGCACAGCGCCGGGATATCCACAACCGTGCCGCGAGAGGCGTTAATCAGTAGCGCGCCAGGCTTCATCTGCGCCAGCTGCTCCGCCCCGATCATATCCTGTGTCGACACGGTTTCCGGTACGTGCAGGCTCACAACGTCGCTCATGTTGAGCAGTTCCGCCAGATGGCGAACCTGAGTGGCATTACCCAGCGGCAGCTTGTTTTCAATGTCGTAGAAGAAAACGTGCATGCCTAGGCTCTCTGCCAGCACGCCCAGCTGCATCCCGATATGGCCGTAACCGATGATGCCGAGTTTTTTCCCACGCGCTTCGAATGAGCCTTTGGCATTCTTGTTCCAGATACCACGGTGCGCTTTGGCATTCGCTTCCGGGATGCCACGCAGCATCAGCAGCATTTCACCAATCACCAGTTCAGCGACCGAGCGGGTATTGGAGAACGGCGCATTGAAGACCGGGATTCCGCGGCTGGCGGCGGCCTGCAGGTCAACCTGGTTGGTACCGATACAGAAACAGCCGACAGCGACCAGCTTTTCAGCCGCCGCAAAAATCTCTTCAGTGAGCTGGGAGCGGGAACGGATACCAATGAAGTGCGCATCACGGATGGAGGCTTTTAATGCGTCAGCGTCCAGCGCGCCCTTGTGAAATTCGATGTTGGTGTAGCCTGCAGCCCGCAGGTTGTCCAGCGCGCTCTGATGCACACCCTCCACCAGCAGGAACTTAATCTTATCTTTATCCAGTGATACCTTTGCCATTTCCCGATCCTATTCAGCATTCAATGAGGAGTACCATAAGCCAGCCTTCTGTCAAAATATCAAAAAAATCGCGTCGGGCAATACAAACGATTGCCCGGGAGCCAGCACGGCAACGGCTGGCAGCACCACAATGCCAGACAAAATCACGGGGTCAGGGTTGAAGAGAGAATGAAACCGTTGCGGATAA
This sequence comes from Pantoea sp. ARC270, assembly GCF_003236725.1. Lineage (NCBI taxonomy): Bacteria > Pseudomonadati > Pseudomonadota > Gammaproteobacteria > Enterobacterales > Erwiniaceae > Pantoea > Pantoea sp. ARC270. The sequence goes on along the minus strand of NZ_PUGA01000027.1, from coordinate 39,425 downwards.
CGGTTATGTGACATAAGTCACCAAATTTCACCCGGGCGAGAAAAGATGATTTGCAGGCAGAAATAAGCGGCGCCGTATCGACGCCGGACAGATCATTTTTTGATGGTTTTCACGCCATCCGGACCGCCTATCAGCGCAATATCGGCGCCGCGTGCGGCAAACAGGCCCACGGTGACCACGCCAGGCAAAGCGTTGATGCTCTTTTCCAGCGCAATCGGATCGAGAATAGTCAGATTATGCACATCGAGAATGATGTTGCCGTTATCGGTGATGACATTCTGGCGATACTCCGGCAGGCCGCCCATTTTAACCAGCTCACGCGCAACGTAACTGCGCGCCATCGGGATCACCTCGATCGGCAGCGGGAAGCGGCCCAGCACATCGACCTCCTTAGAGGCGTCGGCGATACAGATAAAGGTCTGCGCCACCGCGGCCACGATCTTTTCACGCGTCAGCGCCGCGCCACCGCCTTTGATCATCTGCATCTGCGGGTTGATCTCATCCGCACCATCGACGTAAACCGACAGCAGATCGATCTCGTTCAGGTCAAACACCGGAATGCCCAGGCTTTTCAGTTTCAGGGTCGAGGCATCCGAGCTGGAGACGGCTCCTTCGATCTGATGCCTGACTGTGGCAAGGGCATCGATAAAGTGGGCAGCGGTAGATCCGGTGCCTACGCCAACAACCGTCCCCGGCTGCACGTACTCAAGTGCAGCCCAGCCAACGGCTTTTTTCAGTTCATCCTGGGTCATGGTATGTTTAAAACCTGTGCGACAACGAAGTGCGCGTAGTATAAAACAAGGCTGGCTGAAAATGCTCGGCTGACCGACGTGGATTTAACGCTTTGGAAGCCAGCCCACAAAAAACAGGTGAGCCATCACAGGCGGCACTTTTGTGGCATAGTGACGTCCACCCTGAAGGAGAGAGAAGAATAATGAAACGCCCGGATTATCGAACGCTTCAGGCGCTGGATTCAGTGATCCGCGAACGCGGATTTGAGCGAGCCGCACAGAAACTCTGCATCACCCAGTCGGCGGTGTCTCAGCGTATTAAGCAGCTGGAGAACCTGTTTGGTCAGCCGCTGCTGGTGCGCACCGTGCCGCCGCGTCCGACCGAACAGGGCCAGAAACTGCTGGCGTTACTGCATCAGGTCGAGCTGCTGGAAGAGGAGTGGCTGGGTGATGAGAATAGTGGAACCACGCCGCTGCTGCTGTCGCTGGCGGTCAACGCCGACAGTCTGGCGACCTGGCTGCTGCCCGCCCTGAAAGATGTGCTGGCCGACTCGCCCGTGCGCCTGAATCTGCAGGTGGAAGATGAAACCCGCACCCAGGAGCGTCTGCGCCGCGGTGAGGTGGTGGGCGCGGTCAGTATTCAGCCGCAGCCGCTGCCCAGCTGCCTGGTGGACCAGCTCGGCGCGCTCGACTATCTGTTTGTGGCGTCGCGCGACTTTGCCGATCGCTTCTTCCCCAACGGGGTGACCCGCTCTGCCCTGCTGAAGGCGCCTGCGGTCGCGTTCGACCACCTTGATGATATGCATCAGGCCTTTCTGCAGCAGAATTTCGACCTCTCACCCGGGAGCGTGCCCTGCCACATCGTCAACTCATCGGAAGCCTTTGTGCAGATGGCGCGACAGGGGTCAACCTGCTGTATGATTCCGCATCTGCAGATTGAGCGCGAGCTGGCAAGCGGGGAGTTAATCGATTTGACGCCTGGCCTGTATCAGCGCCGGATGCTCTACTGGCATCGTTTTGCGCCGGAGAGCCGTCTGATGCGTCGGGTCACCGATGCGCTGATAGCGCATGGACATCGGGTGCTGCGTCAGGATGACGTGGCAGCCTGAAAACAAAAACGGGGCGAAAGCCCCGTTTTTGTTGCTGACAAATCGGGATAAAGAAGACTCTTACAACAACAGAAAAGTTAAACGCGCAGGGAGCAGGGTCAGAAGAGGAAAGCGTCCCGCGCCAGGGATGGTGCGGGCCGAGCGGCCAGGGATTGGCCTTAGCGACTTTCCGATCTGACCCTGTTTCCTGTGCAGGCACCGTCTCACAGCGAACCGGGCCAGGTTTTGTCAACAATTTCAAACGGGACATCAGCCCCGTTTTACATTATGGCGCGTTGGGCTTGAGTTCAAACACCACATCGACCTGATCGTCAAAGTTAATGCTCTGCTGATCGTAGGTTTCCTGGGCTGAGGTATCGGCTGCTGCCGCCGCTTTATACATGCGGTTCATCGGCATCGGCTGATAGTTAGCGACCTGATAGCGGATGCTGTAGATCGGGCCCAGCTTCGCGTTAAAGCCTTCAGCCAGCTGTGAGGCCTGCTGAGTCGCATTCTTAATCGCCGCTTTACGTGCCTGCTCTTTGTAGCTCTCCGGGTTTGCTACGCCTAACTCGACGCTGCGCACCTCGTTCAGACCCGATTTCAGTGCGCCATCCAGCAGATCGTTCAGCTTGTCCAGCTGACGCAGAGTGACCTGAACCTGACGCACCGCGCGATAGCCTTTCAGGACAGATTTACCCTCTTTGGTGTAATCGTACTCTGGCTGGGTACTCAGGTTAGCCGCATCGATATCTTTCTTCTCAATGCCGTTTTTCTGCAGAAAATCGAAATATTGTGCAACCCGGCTGTCCGCCTGCTTTTTCGCATCGGCGGCATCTTTGGATGAGACATTCACCACGATAGAGAGCGTGGCGATATCGGGACGGGCATCGACTGTTGCCTTGCCTGAGGTCACCACGTGCGGCCCATTTGGTAACTCATCAGCGTGTACGCCAGGCAGTGCTCCGGCGCTCATGATTGCGGCCAGAGCCAATGCTTTCAGTTTCATGAAAGTCCTCCTTGAAAAGGTCACTATGACGGCTTCTAACCGGCGAAGCCCAGCAGCGCATCGGTATGCGCCATGCTTTGAGTGGTCATTATGGCAAAAGTTCGCCAGCGGTGCGGCAATAACCGCAGGCTGTTCGCGTTCTGTTCAGAAAGCGGCGATACCCTGGCGCGCCAGTTGCAGGGCAATAAACCACATCACTGCGCCGACCAGCAGGTTAATGATGCGCTGTGCCGTCGCAGTGCGCAGACGCGGTGAGAGCCACGCGGCCAGCACGGCCAGGCCGAAAAACCACAGGACAGAGGCGCTGATGGTTCCCAGCGCGAACCACTGACGCGCCGCGGTGGTCGGCAACTGACCGCCAAGGCTGCCCAGCACCACAAAGGTATCAAGATAGACGTGCGGGTTGAGCCAGGTCACCGCCAGCAGCGTCGCCACGATCCGTCCCCTGCTCTGCCTGCGCGACGTCCCCTCTGCCAGATCGACATCGCCGCGAAAGGCGTGACGCAGCGCGCCCCAGCCGTACCAGAGCAGAAAGGCCACGCCCGCCCAGGTGATTGCCCCCAGCAGCAGCGGAGAGTGACTCAGGAGTGCACTTCCGCCGAAAATACCGCCGCAAATCAGCAGAATATCGCTCAGCGAGCAGAGCGCCGCTGTCATCAGGTGATACTGCCGCTTTACCCCCTGATTCATGACAAAGGCGTTCTGCGGACCCAGCGGCAGAATCAGTGCGGCACCCAGGGCAAGCCCCTGAAAGTAGAGAGATATCACAGAATTATGTCCTCACATCGTCAGATGTGAAGCAGTATAAGAGGGGGCGATGATTAGCGGAAATTGAAAGAATTAATCTGCGATTAGCAAAATGAATGGGCGACCGGGGTCGCCCATAAAACGATCACTCCGGCTGGGCCTGTGGCGCGATTGTCTCTGGCGCGGCGGTCTCCGGCTTTTTAACACGGTGCAGATGCACATCCATCTGTGGATAAGGAATGCCAATCCCTTTTCCATCCAGCGCACGCTTAAAGTTCTTCAGCAGATCCCAGTAAACATCCTGCAGGTCTCCGCTGTTGCTCCAGCAGCGCACCACAAAGTTCATTGAGGAGGCCGCCAGCTCATTCAGACCCACCTGCACGCCTTTCTCCTGCAGAACACGGCTATCAGCATCAACTACTTCGCGCAGCAGCGTCAGCACCTGATCAACATCCGCATCGTAAGAGACGCCAATGATAAATTCATTGCGGCGTATCGGCTCGCGCGAGAAGTTAACGATGTTACCGGTGATGATTTTACCGTTAGGCACCACCACCAGCTTGCCGTCAGCCGATTTGAGGGTCGTGGAGAAGATCTGTACGTTCATGACCGTACCCATGATGCCGCCCAGATCGACAAACTCACCGGCCCGGAAGTGGCGGAAAATCACCAGCAGCACACCCGCCGCCAGGTTTGACAGGGAATCTTTTAATGCCAGGCCCACAGCCAGACCGGCTGCACCCAGAATAGCAATGACCGAGGTGGTCTGGACGCCGATACGCCCCAGTGCGGCGATAAGCGTGAACGCGATAATGCCATAGCGTACCAGCGCAGACAGGAAGTCAGCGACCGTGGTATCAATGTGACGCGCGCGCAGCAGACGATTGACCGCATTGGCGATGATGCGCGCAATCATCAGCCCTACCACGATAATCGCAATCGCGGCGACGATGTTTACCGCATAGCTAATCAGGAGTTCCTGATTTCGTATAATCCAGTTTCCCGCGTTGTTGATTTCATCGATCATGCCCGTATCCTGCATGTAACCATCCTGTAATTAAATCCCAAAGGGAATGAGACCACATTGTCAGAACCGCTCTGACAATCCCTGACAAAAGGGTAAACAATAAATGCCGGTGTGCCAAACCTGCATGACCTCTGACATAAATCTGCTGAAAAAAAAGCAAAAAAAAGGCCCTTTCGGGCCTTTTTTATACGGTAACCACCAGGGTGTTACAGTACGTCGACAGCGTTAAGCTCTTTGAAAGCCTGCTCCAGACGGACCACCATAGACGCCTGGGCAGAACGCAGCCAGACGCGTGGGTCGTAGTATTTTTTGTTTGGCTTGTCGTCGCCTTCCGGGTTACCCAGCTGCGACTGCAGATAGCCTTCGTTCTTTTTGTAGTACTGCAGAATGCCGTCCCAGGTTGCCCACTGGGTATCGGTATCGATGTTCATCTTGATCACGCCGTAGCTGATAGACTCTTCGATCTCTGCTGCTGAAGAACCTGAACCGCCGTGGAAAACGAAGTCCAGCGCGTTGTGCGGCAGGCCATGTTTTTCACACACAAACTTCTGCGAATCACGCAGAATGGTCGGGGTCAGTTTCACGTTGCCTGGCTTGTACACGCCGTGAACGTTACCGAATGACGCCGCAATGGTGAAGCGCGGGCTGATCGCATGCAGTTTTTCGTACGCGTAGTTCACATCTTCTGGCTGGGTGTAGAGTGCGGATGCGTCCATGTGGCTGTTATCAACGCCATCTTCTTCACCGCCGGTGCAGCCCAGTTCAATCTCCAGGGTCATGTCGAGTTTCGCCATGCGCGCCAGGTATTTGCTGCTGATTTCGATGTTCTCTTCCAGAGACTCTTCTGACAGGTCGATCATGTGAGAAGAGAACAGCGGTTTACCGTTTTTCTGGTAGTACTCTTCACCCGCGTCCAGCAGACCGTCGATCCACGGCAGCAGTTTCTTGGCACAGTGGTCAGTGTGCAGAATTACCGGCACGCCATACTGCTCAGCCATCAGGTGAACATGGTGTGCGCCCGAGATTGCACCGAAAATAGCGGCGCCCTGTGGTTTATCAGTCTTGAAACCTTTACCCGCGATAAAAGCCGCACCACCGTTGGAGAACTGAATGATGATTGGTGCTTTAACTTTCGCAGCTGCTTCCAGTGCGGCATTGATAGAGTCGGTGCCGACGCAGTTTACGGCTGGCAGTGCGAATTTGTTCTCTTTCGCGACTTTGAAGATCTTCTGTACGTCATCACCAGTGACAACGCCGGGTTTTACGAAATCAAAAATTTTAGACATGATTGTGTCCTGTTTCGTGACCGTTGTTCCCCTTAAGGAACGTCGATTTAAACGCCCAGACGGGCAAGACTTCAGGCGATGCCGCAGGGCATCACCCCCAAAGGTTTACTGCTTCGCACGCTCTTCCAGCATGGCGACGGCAGGCAGTTTCTTGCCTTCCACGAACTCAAGGAACGCGCCGCCACCGGTAGAGATGTAGGAAATTTTGTCTTCAATACCGAACAGGTCGATCGCCGCTAAGGTGTCGCCGCCGCCAGCCACAGAGAACGCCTCACTGTCTGCAATGGCGTTCGCCACGATTTCGGTGCCTTTACGGAAGTTAGGGAACTCGAATACGCCCACCGGGCCGTTCCACAGGATGGTTTTCGCATCCTTCAGGATGGCAGCCATCGCCTGTGCGGTTTCGTCACCGAAGTCCATAATCTCTTCGTTATCCGCCACTTCCGAAACCTTTTTCACGGTCGCTGGTGCAGTTTCGGAGAATTCCGTGCCGACACGTGAGTCAGTCGGAACCGGAATACCGTGCTGATCGCGCAGGCCTTTCGCGGCTTCAACGAAGTCTGGCTCATACAGGGATTTACCGACTTTATTGTCGATAGCCACGAAGGTGTTGGCGATGCCGCCGCCGACAATCACGGTGTCCGCGATTTTCACCAGCGACTGCAGCACATCAAATTTGGTTGAAACTTTAGAACCGCCCACGACAGCGACCAGCGGACGCTCAGGGTTGGTCATCACCTTGCCCAGCGCTTCCAGTTCAGCGGAGAGCAGCGGACCGGCACAGGCAACAGGCGCAAATTTGCCGACGCCGTGGGTAGAGGCCTGCGCGCGGTGTGCAGTACCAAACGCGTCCATCACGAAGACGTCGCACAGGGCAGCATATTTTTTAGACAGCGCTTCGTCATCTTTCTTCTCGCCTTTGTTAAAGCGAACGTTTTCCAGCACCACCAGTTCGCCAGCGCCCACTTCCACGCCGTCGAGATAATCTTTTGCCAGGGTCACATTGGTGCCGCTCAGCTTCTCTTTCAGGTAGTTCACGACCGGCAGCAGCGAGAACTCTTCGTTGTATTCACCTTCGGTCGGACGACCCAGGTGAGAGGTAACCATTACTTTCGCGCCCTGTTTCAACGCCGCTTCAATGGTGGGCAGAGAAGCACGGATACGTGCATCAGACGTCACTTTACCTTCTTTAACCGGTACGTTGAGATCGGCACGGATCAGCACGCGTTTGCCAGCCAGATCCAGATCGGTCATCTTAATTACAGACATGGTGAACCCTCTCGTTGATTCTCATAAGTTTTGCCAGACGCAAACCGCGTCTTACCTGAAACCGCTTGCGGCCATGGCTAACGTCGTGTCGAGCATTCGGTTAGCAAAGCCCCATTCGTTGTCACACCAGACCAGGGTCTTGATAAGGTGTTGACCGCTGACCCGCGTTTGCGTTCCGTCCACAATGGCGCTGTGCGGATCATGGTTAAAATCTACAGAGACTAACGGTAATTCCGTATAGTCAACTATACCACGAAATGCCCCCTCTGCCGCGCTTTGCAACAGGGTGTTAACCTCGCACGCCTTCACTGCCTGACGAACAGAAACGCTGAGATCAATAGCCGTCACGTTGATCGTCGGGACGCGAACCGCTATCGCCTCAAAGCGATCGTTGAATTTCGGAAAAATGCGGGTGATGCCCGCCGCCAGCCGGGTGTCGACCGGAATGATCGACTGGCTGGCTGCTCGGGTGCGGCGCAGATCGCTGTGATAAGCGTCGATCACCTGCTGATCGTGCATCGCCGAGTGAATCGTGGTGACGGTGCCGGATTCGATGCCAAACGCATCATCCAGCAGTTTAATCACCGGAATAATGCAGTTGGTGGTACAGGAGGCATTGGAGACGATGCGGTCGCTGGCGCTCAGATCCTGCTGATTAACGCCATATACCACGGTCGCGTCGAGATCGTTTCCGCCGGGATGAGAGAACAGCACTTTTTTGGCACCCGCCTGAAGATGCGCTTCGCCATCCGCGCGCGAACCGTAAACGCCGGTGCAGTCCAGTACCACATCAACGTCGAGTTCACGCCACGGCAGATCGGCAATCTCTGCACGGTGCAGAATGCGCAGGGTATCGCCCCCCACCCACATCACATCGCGCTCCTGCCGCACATCAAAAGCAAAACGGCCATGGCTGGTGTCATATTTCAGCAGGTGCGCCATCCCGGTGGCTTCCGCCAGCTCGTTGATCGCCACCACCGTAATCTCCGCCCGCCGGCCCGTTTCATATAACGCGCGCAGAACGTTGCGTCCAATCCGGCCAAAACCATTTATTGCTACCCGTACCGTCATTTCTCTCCTGCCACGTCAGACTGAAAAAAACGTGCCGTTAGCCTGAGCGTTTCACTGCATTTTGTACAGGAGATTCTTACCCGGCATTGTCCGAAACCAGGGCAAGTTGCCTGGCGACTGAAACGGTTCAGCTACAATAATAGAAGGAAGGAATAACGGGAATGACTGTGATCAATCTGACTGCTTATATTTAGATCTGCGTCACAAATCGAGGCGAAAACAGGTTATTACTGCAGGAATAAAAGAGCGAGAGGGACGAAAAAGTCGTCCCTCTGCGTTTAGCGCCAGGCGGGTTCAGGCCCGCCTGACCGGTTTTTTACGCCAGCAGCGCTTTGGCTTTCGCCACAACGTTGTCGACGGTAAAGCCAAACAGTTCAAACAGCTGATCCGCAGGCGCTGATTCGCCGAAGCTGGTCATGCCGACGATGGCCCCATTCAGACCGGTGTATTTGAACCAGTAATCTGCGATGCCCGCTTCGATAGCCACGCGCGCGCTGACCGCTTTTGGCAGAACGGCTTCGCGATACGCATCGCTCTGCTTGTCGAAGGCATCCGTTGAAGGCATAGAGACGACACGCACCTTACGACCTTCGCTGGTGAGTTTGTCCCACGCACCGACAGCCAGTTCAACTTCTGAACCGGTGGCGATCAGGATCAGCTCAGGCGTGCCGTCGCAATCTTTCAGCACATAGCCGCCGCGCGCCACGTTAGCCAGCTGCTCAGCGTCACGCGCTTGCTGCGCGAGGTTCTGACGGGAGAAGATCAGTGCCGTCGGGCCATCCTGACGTTCAATCGCGTATTTCCACGCCACGGCAGATTCAACCTGGTCACACGGACGCCACAGGCTCATGTTTGGCGTGGTGCGCAGGCTGGCCATCTGTTCAACCGGCTGGTGCGTCGGGCCATCTTCGCCCAGACCGATGGAGTCGTGGGTGTAGACCATGATCTGACGGATCTTCATCAGTGCCGCCATACGCGCAGCGTTACGCGCATACTCAACGAACATCAGGAAGGTGGCCGTGTAAGGCAGGAAGCCGCCGTGCAGCGCCAGGCCATTAGCAATAGCGGTCATACCGAATTCACGCACGCCGTAATGGATGTAGTTACCTGCCGCATCTTCATTGATCGGCTTAGAGCCCGACCAGACAGTCAGGTTGCTCGGCGCCAGGTCAGCTGAACCGCCCAGGTATTCCGGCAGAATTTTACCGAAGGCTTCAATCGCATTCTGTGAGGCTTTACGGCTGGCGATCTTCGCCGGGTTCGCCTGCAGCTGCTCAACAAATTTCTGAGACTCTTCCTGCCAGTTAGCAGGCAGCTCATTGCTGATGCGACGCTTAAACTCAGCGGCCAGTTCCGGGTGAGCCTGCGCGTAAGCCGCGAATTTCTCATCCCAGGCGGACTCTTTCGCCTGACCCGCTTCTTTCGCGTCCCACTCAGCGTAGATCTCTGACGGGATAACGAACGGTGCGTGGTTCCAGCCCAGCTGTTTACGGGTCAGCGCCACTTCGTCATCACCCAGCGGTGCGCCGTGTGAATCATGGGTGCCCGCTTTGTTCGGCGAACCGAAGCCGATGACGGTTTTGCACATCAGCAGTGATGGCTTGTCGCTGACGCTTTTCGCTTCGTCGATCGCTTTAGCAATCGCATCCGCATCGTGACCATCAACGCCGCGCACAACGTGCCAGCCGTAAGCTTCAAAGCGCTTAGCGGTGTCATCGGTGAACCAACCATCAATGTGACCGTCGATAGAGATACCGTTGTCATCATAGAAGGCCACCAGTTTGCCCAGCTTCAGCGTACCCGCCAGTGAGCAGACTTCGTGCGAGATGCCTTCCATCATGCAGCCATCGCCCATGAAGACATAGGTATTGTGGTCTACGATGTCATGACCCGGACGGTTGAACTGCGCGGCCAGGGTGCGCTCAGCGATAGCAAAACCGACCGCATTAGCGATGCCCTGCCCCAGCGGACCGGTGGTGGTTTCAACGCCGGCGGTGTAGCCATATTCCGGGTGACCTGGAGTTTTTGAGTGCAGCTGGCGGAAGTTTTCCAGTTCGCTCATCGGCAGATCGTAGCCGGTGAGGTGCAGCAGGCTATAGATCAGCATGGAGCCGTGACCGTTGGAAAGCACGAAACGGTCGCGGTCAGCCCACTGCGGGTTGGTCGGGTTGTGGTTCAGGTAACCGCGCCAGAGTACTTCAGCGATATCCGCCATACCCATTGGGGCACCCGGATGTCCCGATTTCGCTTTCTGTACTGCATCCATACTTAACGCACGAATGGCGTTGGCAAGCTCTTTACGAGAGGGCATTTTCTACTCCAGGTCGGATTAATGCTTCGCGCCTTAACTTATTGTTATTAATGAGTTACCGGGCAAAACAAGGAAAAAGTTGCCCATCAATGTACATGAAAATCGGGGCAAAAGTACATGCTGTAAAACGCTAAATGTCACCGCTTCGTATGGCTTTTCCGGCCAACTCTGCTAGCAAAGTGCAGACTGGCAGGCTATAACCAAAACGTTTATTCACCTGGCACGGTTTCAGGTGTTTGTTTTTCTTACCTTGTTATGAATGGGATAGAGCATGAAAATCCAGAAAACGGTATTAGCGCTTGGACTGGCGACGCTGCTGAGCGGCTGTCAGGGGCTGGACAATAACGCGCTGATGCAGTCAGGCGCACAGGCCTATCAGGCTTACACGCTGAGCGACGATCAGGTTAAGCAGCTGAGCGATAAGTCCTGTGAGCAGATGGACAAAGAGAATCAGATCGCGCCGGCTGACAGCCAATATCAGCAGCGTCTGAACAAGATTGCCGCCGCGCTGGGTGACAACATCAATGGCGTCCCGGCTAACTATAAGGTTTACCAGACGAAAGATGTCAACGCCTGGGCGATGGCAAACGGCTGTATCCGTGTCTACAGCGGACTGATGGATATGATGACCGATAATGAAGTCGAAGGGGTTCTGGGCCATGAGATGGGTCACGTTGCGCTGGGCCACACCCGTAAAGCGATGCAGCTGGCATATGCCACCACTGCGGCCCGCACGGCTGCCGCGTCGGTTGGCGGGGTGATCGGTTCGCTGTCGCAGTCGCAGCTGGGCGAACTGGGTGAGAAACTGGTCAACGCGCAGTTCTCCCAGTCGCAGGAGTCACAGGCGGATGACTACTCCTATGACCTGATGAAGAAGCGCAACATTAACCCGATGGGGCTGGTCACCAGCTTTGAGAAACTGGCGAAGCTGGAACAGGGCCGTCAGAGTTCAATGTTTGACTCCCACCCGGCTTCAGAAGCGCGCGCTCAGCATATCCGCGATCGCATTGCTGCCGACGCGAAATAAGAGACAATCAGGCGCATCATCCTTCAGGGCGATGCGCCTGATACCTTTCGGCTCTGGCTGATTCAGCGCTTAAATATCTGATCCACCATTGAGCCTAAATCGAGTTTATTCTCATGCAGTGACGCCTCATCCATGCGCCCCTGCGGTGACATCCTGTCAATCAGCTGCGGCAGAATCACCGCCAGCGTGCCTGCTGCGCCCTTAACGTCGGTTCCCAGCTTATCCGCCAGTGACTGCAGTTCCGCCTGACCAAACGCCGAGTGGATATCGCTGTGCGCGACCGGCTGATTGCTGCCGGTGCCAATCCACGAGCTAAAGACTTCACCCAGCCCGCCCTGCTGAAATTTTTGCAGCAGCACTTCAATGCCGCCCTGCTCCTGTACCCAGTGCCACACCGCCTGCAGCTGGCCGGGCAGATGCCCGTCACTCTGACTGCCCTGCAGTGAGCCCGCCAGTTCATCAAGAAAGCCCATGATTGCCTCCACGTCGAAAATTGATGTCACTAAGTTTAGTTGCTGATGTGCAGTTGCGCCTGAACCGCATGGCCGAAGCCAGCAGCCGGTCAGACAGGGTATTAGTTGGGAAAACGCAGAGGGGGAATGGCGGGAGACGGCAGCAAAGCCTGCCGGATTATCCCGGCAGACTTATCAGAGGGGTGCGGCAAATCAGCCCTTGTTGGCCGCCTGAACATGCAGCATATCCAGCGCCAGCGTCGCCGCGGCCAGCGCGGTTAAATCTGCATGGTCATAGCCCGGTGCCACTTCCACCAGATCCATACCCACGATGTTCATGCCCTGCAGGCCACGGATCAGTTTGGTGGCTTTATCGGTGGTCAGGCCGCCAATGACCGGCGTACCGGTGCCAGGTGCATGAGCCGGGTCCAGACAGTCGATATCGAAGGTGAGATAGACCGGCAGATCGCCGACGGTGCGTTTTACTTCAGCGAGGATATCGTCAACGCTGCGGTCATTGACCTGCGCCGCATCCAGCACGTTAAAGCCCAGGCTCCGGTCAAATTCGGTACGGATACCGATCTGCACCGAGTGCTGAGGATCGATCAGCCCCTCTTTCGGCGCCGTAAAGAACATGGTGCCGTGGTCAAAGGTCGGGCCGTTGGAGTAGGTGTCGGTGTGGGCATCAAAGTGCACCAGCGCCATCTTGCCGAAATGTTTCGCATGCGCGCGCAGCAGCGGCAGCGTCACGTAGTGGTCGCCGCCAAAGGTCATCATGCGCTTGCCACTGGCCAGCAGTTTTTCGGCGTGAGCCTGTAATTTATCGGAGAGATCCTGTGAGTCACCGAAGGCGTAAACCAGATCGCCGCAGTCGACAACGTTCAGACGCTGACGCAGATCGAAATCCCAAGGCCAGCGGCAGCCTTCCCAGGCCAGGTTGGTGGAGATCTGGCGGATGGCGCCCGGCCCCAGGCGGCTGCCCGGACGACCAGAGGTGGCAGCATCAAACGGTACACCGGTAATCACCCACTCTGCGTCGCTGTCATAAGGCTGGAAGTTCAGCGGAAAGCGCATGAAGCCGAAGGCGTTAGAGACCAGGGAGTTGTCGTACTGATTGCCAAGCGTGTTATACATAATTGCTCTCTCTATGCGTAAGTCGGGCCAGGCCCGCAAGCCATTAAGATATAGATGAAAAAAATCCCCTCCGCGTCGTTAGGCCCGACGAGGAAGGGATTGAGTGAGTCAGATTATCGGCATAGTCAGCGGCAACTGCAATATACGATTGCGGGCTGAACGATGCGATTACTCATCTTCTAAATAGGTGTATCCGTAGAGGCCGCTCTCAAACTCTTCCAGGAACTGGGCACGAAGCTCTTCGTCGAGATCGGACGCCTGCACCTGATTGCGGAACAGCGACATCAGCTGGTTAGGATCAAGCTGCACATAGCGCAGCATGTCTGCCACGGTGTCACCCTCATCCGACAGCTGCACTTCCACTTCGCCATTTTCGCGCGCGTAGACATCCACCGCCTCGGTGTCACCGAACAGGTTGTGCATGTTGCCCAGAATTTCCTGATAAGCCCCGACCATGAAGAAGCCCAGCATCGGCGGGTTATCCAGGTCATATTCCGGCATCGGCATGGTGGTGGCGATACCGTCGCCATCCACATAGTGATCGATGGTACCGTCAGAGTCACAGGTAATGTCGAGCAGCACAGCGCGGCGTTCCGGCTTCTTATTCAGCCCTTCCAGCGGCAGAACCGGGAAGAGCTGATCGATACCCCATGCATCCGGCATCGACTGGAACAGCGAAAAGTTAACGTAGATCTTATCCGCCATTCGCTCCTGCAGTTCGTCGATGATCGGACGATGCGCACGGTTGCTCGGATCGAGATGCTGCTGAATATAGTGACAGATGCTCAGATAGAGCTGCTCAGCCCATGAACGCTGCTTGAGATCGTAAGTGCCGGAGGAGTAACCAGTATGGATATCGAACAGGTCCATCTGACTGTCGTGCAGCCACTCACGCAGCGAACGGCGGGTATCCGGCTCGTGCATCTCCTGCCAGGTTTCCCACATGCTGAGAATCGGGCGCGGCGCATCGGCATCCGGCGTTTCAGGTTCGCTGAACTCGTTGCGCTCCACGCCGATGATGTTAGAAACCAGCACCGTATGGTGTGCGGTCACGGCGCGACCGGACTCGGTGATCACCGTCGGATGCTCCAGGCCGTGCTCATCACAGGCGGCCCCGATGCCCCAGATCACGTTGTTAGCGTACTCATTGAGGCCATAGTTGACCGAACAGTCAGACTGCGAGCGCGTGCCTTCATAATCGACACCCAGACCGCCGCCGACGTCGAAACATTTGATGTTTACGCCCAGCTTCGCCAGCTCGACATAGAAACGCGCCGACTCACGCACACCGGTGGCGATATCGCGGATATTGGACATCTGTGAACCGAGATGGAAATGCAGCAGCTGCAGGCTGTCGATGCGGCCCGCTTCGCGCATAATCTCGACCAGCTTCAGCACCTGCGTCGCTGACAGGCCAAACTTCGACTTTTCGCCGCCGCTCGACTGCCACTTGCCGGAGCCCTGTGACGCCAGGCGAGCACGGATACCCAGACGCGGCACCACATTCAGACGCTCCGCCTCTTCCAGCACCAGCCGCACTTCGGTCATTTTTTCCAGCACCAGATAGACCTTGTGGCCCATCTTCTCGCCAATCAGCGCCAGACGAATATATTCCCGGTCTTTATAACCATTACAGACGATCACCGTGCGGGTCTGACCTGCATGTGCCAGCACCGCCATCAGCTCCGCTTTCGAGCCAGCCTCCAGGCCCAGCGGTTCACCGCACTGGGTCAGGGATTCAATGACGCGTTTATGCTGGTTGACTTTAATCGGGTAAACCAGGAAGTAGTCACCGGTATAGCCGTAGGATTCACGCGCACGTTTGAACGCGCCGTTAATAGAGCGCAGACGATGTTGCAGAATCTGCGGGAAGCAGAACAGCGCGGGCAGACGCTGGCCCTGTGCTTCGCGCTCTTTCACCAGCCGGGCTAAATCGACGCGCACATCCGGGCGATCCGGATCCGGGCAGACACTGATGTGGCCCAGTTCGTTGACGTCGTAATAGTTGTTGCCCCACCAGGCGATGTTGTACGTCCGCAACATTTTGCTCGCGTCCTGATCGTTCATTGCAACCTCCTGCATGGAGCGGAGTGCACCCTGTTCGCCAGCTGACGAACCTTTGATATTCTTCAT
This sequence comes from Pantoea sp. ARC270, assembly GCF_003236725.1. NCBI lineage: Bacteria > Pseudomonadati > Pseudomonadota > Gammaproteobacteria > Enterobacterales > Erwiniaceae > Pantoea > Pantoea sp. ARC270. Next base: position 24,140 of record NZ_PUGA01000027.1, on the reverse strand, counting down.
GTCGTCAGACATCGCGAACCTCAATTTTCCGTTGAAAGATGAAACTGTTAACCGGCTTTATGGCCGCTAATCTGAAACGCAGATACCCCATTAAACGTCATGTCCTGTTCACCTGACGTTGCCGTCAGCGCGCTTCACGCATATGAGTTAAGTGTAAAACACCCTGGCCAGATCCGTTTAAACAGAGAACATTTACCCGATCTTTATTGACCATAGATAACCGGTCTCGTTCCACTGCGTGGACGCAGAGAAGAGACAAAGCCCTGAGAACAGAGGTAAAGATTAGCCAGCGCTCGTGTCGGTAAAATTACCGCATCGCAGATATTGTCGGCTGGAAAGAGAAACAGAGGGGAGGCAGGAGCGCGCCAGTGTTGCGCCAGAGCGCAGAGAACCGGGAGAAGAAAAAGCGTGGTTCATTACTTGTATCACCTCCGCATATGCCAGGAGCACATGGAGAACAACCAGGGTGAAAGCCAGAGCGGTGTCTGACGGGCGCGACGCACACAGTGGCGTCATCCTTGCTGCGGCTAGCGAAGCAGCGGCGTTTTATACCGTTTACGGCGCTAAAAAGCAAAAAGATTATCGGGTAATTCCGTGGAGTGTCAGCAAATTATGCCGATAAAGCTGACAGGTAAAATGCCGAAACAGAAAAAGGGCTGGTAATTGGTTTATCCTCTATCCTAAAATAGCCGTCCAGATGGTTTTCCATCTAAACAGGTTAATATCCAGGCGGTGTTAGCCTGCTGTGCTGACACAACCTCACTGCTCGCGGCTTTGCCTGAAGGGGCGTCAGGTCAGATAACCTCACTGGCGCTATGCAGTCGAATTCAAACCATATTTAAGGTAAAGAACAGAATGGCTAAACACCTTTTTACGTCCGAGTCCGTATCAGAAGGACATCCCGATAAAATCGCCGACCAGATTTCCGATGCCGTGCTGGATGCGATCCTGGAACAGGATCCAAAAGCGCGTGTGGCCTGCGAAACCTACGTTAAAACCGGTATGGTACTGGTTGGTGGTGAAATCACCACCAGCGCCTGGGTCGATATCGAAGAGATCACCCGTAACACCGTTCGCGAAATCGGCTATGTTCATTCCGATATGGGCTTTGATGCCAACTCCTGCGCCGTATTGAGCGCGATTGGCAAACAGTCTCAGGATATCAATCAGGGTGTTGACCGCACCGATCCGCTGGAACAGGGCGCGGGCGACCAGGGCCTGATGTTCGGCTATGCGACCAACGAAACCGACGTTCTGATGCCTGCACCGGTGACCTATGCACACCGTCTGGTTCAGCGTCAGGCAGAAGTGCGTAAAAACGGCGCCCTGCCGTGGCTGCGTCCGGATGCCAAGAGCCAGGTCACTTTCCAGTATGACGATGGCAAAATTGTCGGCATCGATGCGGTCGTGCTGTCAACGCAGCACGCGGAGTCCATCAGCCAGAAAGATCTGCAGGAAGCGGTGATGGAAGAGATCATCAAGCCGGTTCTGCCTGCCGAGTGGCTGAACGCCTCAACCAAATATCACATCAACCCGACCGGTCGCTTTGTGATCGGCGGCCCGATGGGCGATTGCGGTCTGACCGGTCGTAAAATCATCGTCGACACCTACGGCGGCATGGCGCGTCACGGTGGCGGTGCGTTTTCCGGTAAAGATCCGTCAAAAGTTGACCGCTCTGCAGCGTATGCAGCGCGTTATGTCGCGAAAAACATCGTCGCAGCCGGTCTGGCTGACCGTTGTGAAATTCAGGTCTCTTATGCGATCGGCGTTGCTGAACCGACCTCCATCATGGTGGAAACCTTTGGCACTGAGAAAATTGCGACCGAACAGCTGACGCTGCTGGTACGTGAATTCTTCGACCTGCGTCCATATGGTCTGATTCAGATGCTGGATCTGCTGCACCCTATCTATAAAGAGACCGCCGCTTACGGTCACTTTGGTCGCGAACATTTCCCATGGGAAAAAACCGATAAAGCCGCCCTGCTGCGTGAAGCGGCTGGCCTGTAAGTTTTCCGGCTGATCATGAAACCCTGCCACGCCGGCAGGGTTTTTTATTGCCTTTTCAGTGGCTTTGCCTGCGTGCAGCACGGGCAGATTGTTATCTGTTTTGCATTACCGGCCTGCCCCCTTCTGACCGGATAAAACGCTTCTGCCCGACCTTCCCGCCGCTCCTCAGCAGGTTTCCTAATCTCAGCTACACTTCATTGCGCTTTTTCTGACAACAAAATGTTAACGATTACAAATTGAAATGCTTTGTTTATCTGACATTTAAGATTTAACGCACGTGGTTATTCTGTTCAAAATGCGTTATTTTCAGCGTCGTCTGATAGCCAATAAATAGAGCATTGTCAGAAACTTAATGAGTGCTATACCTCACTGGTTAATTAATCTTTACGGGTAAAATATGCTGAATTTCAGGGTTTCAGCGTGTGTAAGCGATTACACTGATGTGATCAGACTCACTTTTTTCCCGTAAAAGGTTTTTTAACATTGATAAAAACAATGATGGATAAACCTGGAGGCTAAAATGCCTGGCAATACACACAAAAGCAGAACTTCAAATAAGGCGATGACCTTATTTGTCTGCTTTCTGGCAGCCCTTGCGGGTCTGCTGTTCGGTCTGGATATCGGCGTGATTGCCGGTGCCCTGCCGTTTATCGCAAAGGACTTCAACGTTACCGCTCATCAGCAGGAGTGGATCGTCAGTTCCATGATGTTTGGTGCTGCGGTTGGGGCTATCGGCAGCGGCTGGATGTCCTCCCGCCTGGGCCGTAAAAAGAGCCTGATGGCCGGTGCGATTCTGTTCGTTATCGGTTCTCTCTGGTCGGCGATGGCGCCAAACCCGGAAATGCTGATCAGCGCCCGCGTATTGCTGGGTCTGGCAGTCGGTGTCGCCTCTTATACCGCCCCGCTTTATCTTTCTGAAATCGCTCCAGAAAAAATTCGCGGCAGTATGATTTCGCTCTATCAGCTGATGATCACCATCGGGATTCTGGGTGCTTACCTGTCTGATACCGCCTTCAGCTTTACCGGCAACTGGCGCTGGATGCTGGGCGTCATCACCATCCCTGCCCTGCTGCTGCTGATCGGTGTCTTCTTCCTGCCAAACAGCCCACGCTGGCTGGCGGCACGTGGCAACTTCCGCGATGCGCAACGCGTACTGGACCGTCTGCGCGACACCAGTGAGCAGGCAAAACGTGAGCTGGATGAGATTCGTGAAAGCCTGAAGATCAAGCAGTCTGGCTGGGGTCTGTTCACCAGCAGCAGCCACTTCCGTCGTGCCGTCTACCTCGGCATTCTGTTGCAGGTTATGCAGCAGTTTACCGGTATGAACGTCATCATGTACTACGCACCTAAAATCTTTGAAATTGCCGGCTTCGCCAACACCACGCAGCAGATGTGGGGTACGGTCATCGTCGGTCTGGTCAACGTGCTGGCGACCTTTATTGCCATTGGTCTGGTGGATCGCTGGGGCCGTAAACCGACCCTGATTCTGGGCTTTATGGTGATGGCTGCCGGTATGGGCGTGCTGGGAACGATGCTGCACTTTGGCATTACCTCGCCGGGCGCACAGTACTTCGCGGTAGGCATGCTGCTGATGTTCATCGTTGGCTTCGCGATGTCAGCCGGTCCGCTGATCTGGGTACTCTGTTCTGAAATTCAGCCGCTGAAAGGCCGCGATTTCGGTATCACCGTCTCGACCACCACCAACTGGATCGCCAACATGATCGTGGGTGCGACCTTCCTGACGATGCTGAATACCCTGGGCAACGCCAATACCTTCTGGGTCTACGCGCTGCTTAACCTGTTCTTCATTCTGCTGACGCTGATGCTGATTCCGGAGACCAAAAACGTCTCGCTGGAACACATCGAACGTAACCTGATGGCCGGTAAAAAACTGCGCGACATCGGTGCACGCGACTAACCGTTAAGCACTAAAAAAAGGGCGGGGTTTCTCTGGAAACCCCGCCCTTTTTATTGGTTCAGCCCCTTATCATACCGGGGTGACCCGCACGTCCGGCCGAGGCCGCGGCAGGCAGCAGAGCGCCAGCGCCATGATAAAGATGGTGGCAGTCTGGTTATAGGGCAGCACCGAATCGGTCAGCCCGGTGATAAACAGCGCCAGCATCGGCAGCGCCGCCCCGCGCAGATCGCACTTCTTCAGCCAGCCCGCCAGTGTCGTCAGATAGAGCAGCGCCAGCGACAGCGTCCCCAGCCATCCCTGTAACGTCGTCACTTCGAGAAACTCGTTGTGCATGTTGTATTTGACGTTGGTGTAGCCTTCCACATTAAGCGGATAGTGTTTGATGATGAACTGACGCGCCTCCGTGGTGCGCGCATCCGGCGTCGCGAAGCCGCCGTGATGCTCAATAAAGTTCATCGCTCCACTCCAGATCGCCACGCGTGCACCCAGCGAGGTCGAGCTGTTGGAGCCAAAGTTCTCAATATCCTGCACCCCTTCCACCCAGCGGTTACTGGTCATCAGGATCAGCAGCGCCACGACGCCCACCGCCAGCGTGCCGACGCGCCAGTTAGTGAGCAGCGACAGCCGGTAACTCTGCACCACAAACAGCAGGCCTGTGGCGATCAGCGCAATCAGGGTCACGCGGGTCGCACACAGGTAGAGCAGCGCGAAGGTGACAGCCAGCACCACCACATCGGCCACCTTCCAGTAGCGATGCGTCTCAAAACGACTCAGCCACAGCCAGGCGCAGTAGATAAACAGAATCATGTAGGAGGACATCGACGCCGCTTCAGTCGTGAGTTTGATGCGGATGTTCGCGGTGTAGAGATGCTCATGAATACCGAAGCCCAGCGTAATCAGCAGTCCGATCAGAATCAGCACTTTCCCGATACGCAGTGTGGTCAGGGAAACCCGATCGCCATAAATAGCCAGGCTGAGGAGAATAAACGCGCCCAGCAACAGCCGCTTTGCGCCCAGGAGGTAGTTGCCGATATTGGTTATCGCATCGGTTGAGGGGGCTGTCTCAATCCCCTTAACGTGGAGGGCCCAGAACAGACGGATCAGGGCAAAGATAATCAGAACAGCGAACAGCGCAATATAAAAACCCGCTCCCCTGAAGTCGCTCCGTCTGCGCACCAGGCCATAGAGTATGGAGGCAACGGAGAGATAGGAGACGAAGTAGAATATTTTTTGCGGCAGACCGGTAACAAACATATTCAGTGAGAGTGCCAGGCAGAGCGCAATCACGGAGAAATTAACCAGTAACGTTAATCCATTGCGTTCGGTTTTATTCGTCATGCTTAACCTCAGTAAGGCGATTAAGCACGGTCATCAGGTGCTTCATATAATTTTCCTCATAAAAACCGGTGATGCTCGCTTTAATAACCTGATGGTCAGGGAAACGGAAATCCCCTCTCATGGCGTTGAGAATAGCGGCCAGCGCCATGCTGTCATTGACAGGGTAGAGCTGACCATTGTGACCGTTCTGAATAATTTCCGCCGGACCGCTGATGCAGTCGGATGAGACGCAGTAGACGCCGCGCGACATCGCCTCCAGCAGGATCAGCGGGAACCCCTCAAAGTTGGAGGTCATGAGCAGACAGCTGACCTGTCTGATGTGGTGGAGGACATACTCCCAGGCGTTCTCCTGCCAGCCATGCCAGGTAATGCGATCCGCAATCCCAAGCTGCGCCGCGTAGTGCTGGCACTGCGCCAGATCCTCGCCATCTCCCACCATCTCCAGCGTCCAGGGGACGCTGACCTGCTGCAGGGCATCAAACAGATCTTTCAGCTGTTTCTGTCGCTGGAAGTGGATGCGCCCGATATAGAGAAACTTCAGCCCCTGCGGGCGGCCAATAACCACCTCAGTGCGCTTTACCGGGTTATAGATCACATCAACGTCTGTATCGCGGGCACCCAGATCCACCAGCTGCTGTTTAATCTGCTGGCTGATGGCGAAATGGTGATCGGCCCGCAGCAGATAGTGGGGACGGTAACGTTCACGCGGGGGCAGATGCATCCAGCTCGACAGCATGATTTTACGGCCGGAGAGGCTGATGGCGCGGCGCGTCATCAGGCAGGGAATCGTATTCAGGGTCAGGACATGATCGGGCTGATAGCGGCGAAAAAAGGCGGCCATTCGCAGCGTATGAATCAGATTTTTTATCTTTTTGTTGCGCAGCGTGCAGACGCTCTCGGCTAAAACAGCGTTGGCGGTCCAGGCACGGGAGTGGCTCTCTTCGCCGCTGTTGATAATAAACAGCCCCGCTTCCGTTCCGGCCTCTGCATTCAGCGCGGTAATCAGCTGACCGGTCACATTCTCCATACCGCCGCGACCTGCCATTAAATCGGTCACCAGCACAATGCGCTGCTTCCTGATGTTATTATTTTTCATTGCGTTGTCCGTACACTGTGCCTGTCGCATCTCATCGGTTCACGCTGCAGTGAACCTTATCAATAGGATATTCTAAAAACGCCGATAACCATATTGAATCCGGAAATTTCCGCCGCTGCCGCGCCGCGTCTGACCACCCTGTGGCCGCCGCCTGCCGTGCCGGAAACGGGGCGGCAGATTATAGCCACGCTGCTGCCATTTTCGCGGGTTATGTTGAGTTCCCGGGCAGCGATGATTATCCTGAACACCATGAAAACACCTCGTCTCCCTATTGCCCTGCAGCAGGCGGTGATGCGCTCGCTGCGCCAGTCGCTTGCGCGTGCCAATCAGGCCCTGAAAACGGACTACCCGGAACCTGCCCTGCTCTACCAGCAGCGCGGCACGGCGGCGGGCACGGCCTGGCTGGCCGCCTGGGAAATACGCATTAATCCGGTGCTGCTGCTGGAAAATCAGCAGGCGTTTATTGATGAAGTGGTGCCGCATGAGCTGGCGCATCTGCTGGTCTGGAAACAGTTTGGTCGCGTTGCGCCGCACGGCAAAGAGTGGAAGTGGATGATGGAGCAGGTGCTGGGCGTTCCGGCGCGGCGCACCCATCAGTTTGAGATCGCTTCCGTGCGCAGCAAGACCTTTGCCTATCGCTGTCACTGCCAGCAGCACCAGCTTACGGTGCGGCGCCACAATCGGGTGGTGCGCAAAGAGAGTGAGTATCGCTGCGTGCACTGCGGAAGCCTGCTGACCGCGGGCGAGTTTGTGCCAGCCTGAGACTAATCCCCATTCCGCCCTATTGGACATTCTGTTAACCTGCCGCCTTTTTTGTACTGAACAGAAGCTGGAATATGTCTCGCATTTTAAGTCTGGCGGTGGCGTTGCTGTTTGCCCCTGCCGCTGACGCTATCAACCTGAATAACTATCATCAGAATAACTTTCAGCAGGCGAAAACCTTTGCTGCGGCGATTAACGCCGATGCACCGGGCTCCTTTTACTGTGGCTGTAAAATTACATGGCAGGGAAAAAAGGGCATTCCCGATCTCAACAGCTGTGGCTATCAGGTGCGCAAAAATGCGAATCGCGCCGCACGCATTGAGTGGGAACATGTGATGCCTGCGTGGGAGTTTGGACATCAGCGCCAGTGCTGGCAGGACGGTGGCCGCAAAAACTGCAACAAAGACCCCGACTATCGCCGCATCGAAACCGATCTGCACAACCTGCAGCCTGCGGTGGGTGAAGTGAATGGCGACCGCGGCAACTTCGCCTACAGTCAGTGGAACGGCAGCGAGAAGCAGTATGGTCAGTGTGAGATGAAGATCGACTTCAAACTGAAACAGGCGGAGCCGCCTGCGCGGGCGCGGGGCGCGATTGCCCGTACCTATTTCTATATGCGCGACCAGTACCATCTGCGCATTTCACGCCAGCAGACGCAGCTGTTTACCGCCTGGGATAAGCTCTATCCTGTCACGCCGTGGGAGTGCGAACGCGACCAGCGGATTGCCAGGGTGCAGGGCAATCACAATCCTTATGTGCAGCAGGCTTGCCAGCGCTAAAATCCCTGCCCTACACTAGCTCTTTTCCCATGACGCCGCTGCAGCGCGGCGTCCGGTCTCAGGAACCTTATGCGCATACCTCGCATCTATCACGCCGCGCCTCTGAACATCGGCAGTGAAATTACTCTGGATGAAGATGCATCCAACCATGTGGGCCGGGTCCTCCGGATGACGGCAGGCCAGCGTCTGGAACTCTTTGATGGCACTAATCTGACTTTTGCAGCAGAGATCACGCATGTTGATAAAAAGCGTGTAAAAGTATCGGTCACAGAGAGCCAGCCGGACGATCGCGAGTCACCCCTGCATCTGCATTTAGGTCAGGTGATGTCGCGCGGTGAAAAAATGGAATTCACTATCCAGAAATCAATTGAACTGGGCGTGAACGTCATTACACCCTTGTTTTCCGAGCGCTGTGGCGTAAAGCTTGATGCTGAACGTCTGGCGAAGAAGATCCAGCAGTGGCAGAAAATTGCGATTGCCGCCTGTGAGCAGTGTGGCCGCAATCGCGTGCCGGAAATTCGTGAAGCGATGACGCTGGAAGCCTGGTGTGCGGAAGCGGACAGCGGTCTGAAGCTCAACCTGCATCCGCGTGCCAGCCAGAGTATTAACACGCTGCCACAGCCTGTGGAGCGTGTCCGGCTGCTGATTGGCCCGGAAGGCGGCCTGTCAGCGGACGAGATTGCGATGACGGCGCAGCACGATTTTACGGACATCCTGCTTGGCCCACGGGTTCTGCGAACCGAAACCACCGCGCTGACCGCCATTACGGCACTTCAGGTGAGGTTTGGCGACCTGGGTTAAGCGATACTTTCGGCGGTGAGAGAGCAGGCATAGTGTCCTGACTGTTCGGCCCACTGCAGACCGAACCGAACGAGGCGATCAACGCCTTACCGAGGAGATAATAATGATTAAGCTTGGCATCGTGATGGACCCTATTTCGTCCATCAATATTAAAAAAGACTCCAGCTTCGCCATGTTGCTGGAAGCACAGCGCCGTGGTTACGAAATTCACTACATGGAGATGCACGATCTCTCGATGCGCGGTGGCGTCGCCTCTGCCCGCACCCGCCTGCTGAGCGTTGAGCAGAATGCGGATAACTGGTATCAGTTCGGCAGCGAGCAGGAAATCCCGCTGGCTGACCTGAATGTGATCCTGATGCGTAAAGATCCCCCTTTCGACACCGAGTTCATCTATGCGACCTACATTCTGGAGCGCGCAGAAGAGCTGGGAACGCTGATCGTGAACAAACCGCAGAGCCTGCGTGACTGTAACGAAAAGCTCTACACCGCCTGGTTTGCAGAGTTCACGCCTGAGACCCTGGTGACCCGCCGCAAAGAGCAGCTGCGCGCCTTCTGGCAGGAGCACGGCGACATCATCATGAAACCGCTGGATGGCATGGGCGGCGCCTCTATCTTCCGCGTGAAGCAGGACGATCCTAACTTTGGCGTCATCACGGAAACCCTGACCGAGCACGAAAGCCGCTTCTGCATGGCGCAGAACTATATCCCGGCTATCAAAGAGGGTGACAAGCGTGTGCTGGTCGTGGATGGCGAGCCGGTCCCTTACTGCCTGGCGCGTATCCCGCAGGGCGGTGAAACGCGTGGCAATCTCGCCGCCGGTGGGCGCGGTGAAGCCCGTCCACTGAGCGAAAGCGACTGGGAAATTGCGCGCCGTGTTGGCCCGACGCTGAAAGCAAAAGGACTGATTTTTGTCGGTCTCGACATCATCGGTGATAAACTGACTGAAGTTAACGTGACCAGCCCGACCTGCATTCGTGAAATTGAGGCTGCGTTCCCGATCTCCATCACCGGCATGTTGATGGATGCCATTGAGAAACGCCTGGGCTGAGCAAGACGCCGGGGCGAGGCTCCGTGATCAACCCAATACCGGTGCGGCCGTCGCGTGCCGGTTATTTTTTTGGTACATCGTGTGAGAATGAATTTACAACATCACTTTTTGATTGCCATGCCTTCATTGCAGGACCCTTTCTTCAAGCGTTCCGTGGTCTATCTCTGCGAACATAACGAAGAAGGTGCAATGGGACTGATCATCAATAAACCCATGGAAAACCTGACGGTTGAAGGCATTCTGAAGAAGCTGAAAATCTCTGCTGACGATCGCGACCCGGCCATCAGGCTGGATAAGCCGGTTTTCACCGGTGGCCCGCTGGCGGAAGATCGCGGCTTTATTCTGCACTCAGCGCAACGGACTTTTACCTCCAGCATTCGTGTCTCCGACAACACCGTCATCACCACATCCCGTGACGTGCTGGAGTCGATTGGCACCGCCTCTCAGCCCACAAATGTGCTGGTGGCGCTGGGGTACTGCGCCTGGGAAAAAGATCAGCTGGAAAATGAGCTGATGGAAAATGCCTGGCTCACGACCCCTGCCAACAGCAATATCCTGTTCCAGACGCCTATCGCAGAGCGCTGGCGCGAAGCGGCGCGCAGCATCGGCGTCGATATTCACAACATGGCCAGCGACGCCGGACACGCCTGATGTCAACGCAAACACTGTTAGGTTTCGACTTCGGCACCAAAAGCATTGGTGTCGCCGTCGGTCAGCAACTCACCGGCAGCGCCCGCCCCCTGGCGGCGCTGAAAGCCCAGGATGGTACGCCAGACTGGCTGCTCATTGAAAAGCTGCTGAAAGAGTGGCAGCCCGATTTCGTGGTGGTGGGTCTACCCCTCAATATGGATGGCACTGAACAGCCGTTAACGGCCCGGGCGCGAAAATTTGCCAATCGCCTGCACGGTCGGTTTGGCATCCGGGTCGAGCTGCAGGATGAGCGCCTCAGCACCGTCGAAGCGCGTGCGGGTCTCTTCGAACGTGGCGGTTATCGTGCGCTCAGCAAAGGGTCGGTGGATTCACAGTCGGCCGCCATCATTTTGCAGGACTGGTTCGAGAACCACTACTGACCTGACGCGATCAGTCCGGCAGCTTCACGCGCCAGCCTGCTCTGCTCAAAGGTTTGCATACCGGCCTGTGCGCCGGTCTGCAACAGAGCGGGGATCTGGTGCATCTTGCCCTCCCGAATCAGATGAATGATGCCCGGTGTCGCAACGAGGATCTCGAACAGCCCGATGCGCGATCCGGCAACGGAAGGCACCAGCCGCTGCGCAATGACCGCTTTCAGGCTGCCCGCCAGCTGCGTTCGCACCAGCGGTTTCTCCTCCGCCGGAAAGACATCCACCAGCCTGTCCACCGCCTGCGCCGCGCCGCGGGTGTGCAGCGTTGCCAGCACCAGATGCCCCGTTTCCGCCGCCGTCAGCGCCTGACGGATGGTGTCGCTGTCGCGCAGCTCGCCCAGCAGAATCACATCGGGATCTTCCCGCAGCGCCGCTCTGATGCCCAGTGAGAAAGAGGGGCAGTGCAGGCCGATTTCACGCTGCTGTATCAGCGACTGCTGGCTGTGGTGGATAAATTCAATGGGATCTTCCAGCGTGATGATATGGCGTGCCTGCTGGCGATTCAGCGCATCCACCAGCGCCGCCAGCGTGGTGGATTTGCCGCTTCCGGTCGCCCCGGTGACCAGAATCAATCCATCCTGCTGCTCCAGCAGCGTCGGCACCACGGCGGGAAGCTGCAGGCTCTCCAGCGTGGGACAGACCGCAAAGATAAGGCGCAGCGCCAGCGACAGGCCGTTGCGCTGCATAAACAGACTGGCGCGCAGACGCTGACCGTCGGCGAGGCTCAGGGCGAAATCGATCTGCCCGTCACGCGCCAGCTGCTGGCGCTGGGGTTCACTGAGCCAGCGGGCCATAAACTCCGTCATCCAGGCGGCCGAGAGCGGGCCCTGCTGCGGAATCGCCTCCAGCCTCCCCTGCCGCCGCCAGTAGGGCAAATGTCCGCTGCAAAGGTGCAGATCGGCCGCATTATGCTTTACACTAAGCGCCACCATTTCATCCAGATTCATAATGTCTCCTGACTATGACCTCAATCCAGCACAACCTACAGCAAGTCCGGCAGCGCATTGCGGCCGCTGCCGCGTGTTGCGGCCGCGCACCAGAAGAAATTACCCTGCTTGCCGTCAGTAAAACCAAACCTGCGAGCGCGGTCGAAGAAGCCTTTACCGCGGGTCAGATTGCCTTTGGCGAAAATTACGTGCAGGAAGGGGTTGAAAAGGTTCAGGCGCTGGCCGCACATCCGGAACTGGAGTGGCACTTCATCGGTCCGTTGCAGTCCAATAAGAGCCGGCTGGTGGCGGAAAATTTTGCCTGGTGCCACACCCTTGACCGTCTGCGCATTGCCCAGCGGCTCAACGATCAGCGTCCCGCCTCACTGCCACCGCTGAATGTGTTAATTCAGGTAAATATCAGTGACGAGACGAGTAAATCTGGCATCATGCTGGAGGCCGTTTCCGGGCTGGCAGAGGCGATAGCGGCCCTGCCGCAGCTGCGACTGCGGGGATTAATGGCGATTCCGGCGGCGGAGAGTGACTACACGAAGCAGCTGGCGGTGTGTCAGCAGATGGCGGAAGCATTCCGTCAGCTGCAGCAGCACTATCCGCATATTGATACGCTTTCGCTGGGAATGAGCGATGACATGGAGGCGGCCATCGCCGCAGGCAGTACGATGGTGCGCATCGGCACCGCCATTTTTGGCGCACGCGATTATGCGCACAACTCACAACAATAACAGAGGAACTTCATGTTAACACTGACGTTTTTAGTAAAAACGCTGATCGATCTCTACGTCATGGTGCTGCTACTGCGCATCTGGATGCAGTGGTCACGCTGCGATTTTTATAATCCCGTGGCGCAGTTCGTCGTCAAAGTCACGCAGCCGATTGTCAAGCCGCTGCGCCGCATCATTCCGGCACTGGGGCCGATTGATACCGCCTCGCTGCTGCTGGCCTTTGTCCTGACCACGCTGAAATACCCGATTTTACTGCTGATTCAGGTGGGCGTGTTCTCGGTTGATCCGACCAACCTGCTGGTCGGCCTGCTGTCGCTGATTAAATCGGCCGGTTATCTGGTCTTCTGGGTGATCATCATTCGCTCACTGATGAGCTGGATCAGCCAGGGTCGCGGCCCGGTCGACTACCTGCTGGTGCAGCTGACCGAACCGATGATGGCACCGATTCGCCGTATTCTGCCTGCCATGGGCGGTATCGATTTCTCCGCGATGATCGTCATTCTGGTGCTGTATGCCCTGAACTTTCTCGGCATGGACCTGTTCCCGGGTCTCTGGTACCTGCTGTAAATGAATCAAACTGGAACTGTTATGCAAAAAGTTGTGCTCGCCACCGGTAATCCCGGCAAAGTGCGTGAACTGGCGGAGCTGCTCTCCGCCTTTGGTCTGGATATCGTCGCTCAGAGTGACCTGGGGGTTGAGTCGGCGGAAGAGACCGGCCTGACCTTTATCGAGAATGCCATTCTCAAAGCGCGTCACGCGGCGCAGATCACCGGACTGCCGGCGATTGCCGACGACTCCGGCCTGGCCGTGGATGCGCTGGGTGGCGCGCCTGGTATCTATTCGGCGCGTTACGCCGGAGAAGATGCCAGCGATCAACAGAATCTGGAGAAGCTGCTGCAGGCGCTGGAAAACGTGCCGGACGGTCAGCGTCAGGCGCAGTTTCACTGCGTGCTGGTTTATCTGCGTCATGCGGACGATCCTACGCCGCTGGTGTTCCACGGCAGCTGGGAGGGGGAAATTACCCGTTCCGCTGCGGGTGCCGGTGGCTTTGGATATGACCCGATTTTCTCTGTTCCGGCGCTGGGTAAAACGGCCGCTGAACTGAGCAAAGCGGAAAAAGGTGCTGTTTCTCACCGGGGTAAAGCATTGACGCTGCTGCTGGAAGCGATGCGTAATGCCTAATCTGCCGCCGTTAAGTCTCTATATCCATATTCCGTGGTGCGTTCAGAAGTGTCCCTACTGCGATTTTAACTCCCATGCGCTGAAGGATGAGGTGCCGCACGTTGAGTACGTGCAGCACCTGCTGCGCGATCTGGAGATCGATCTACCGCTGATTCATGGCCGCGAAGTGCGCACCATCTTCATTGGTGGCGGCACGCCCAGCCTGCTGAGCAGCAGCGCGATGCAGATGCTGATGGATGGGGTGCGGGCGCGTCTGACGCTGGCTCCCGATGCGGAGGTGACCATGGAGGCCAACCCGGGCACCGTGGAAGCCGATCGCTTCAGCGCCTATCAGCGCGCCGGCATTAACCGTATTTCGATTGGCGTTCAGAGTTTCAGTCCGCAGAAGCTGCAGCGCCTCGGCCGCATTCACGGGCCTGACGAGGCGACCCGTGCCGCCCAACTGGCACAGTCGCTGTCGCTGCGCAGCTTCAACCTCGACCTGATGCACGGCCTGCCGGACCAGTCGCTGGAAGAGGCGCTCGACGATTTGCGTCAGGCGATTGCGCTCAATCCGCCGCACCTCTCCTGGTATCAGCTGACCATCGAACCCAACACCCTGTTTGGTTCCCGTCCGCCGGTGCTGCCGGATGATGATGCGCTGTGGGACATTTTCGAACAGGGCGATCAGCTGCTGCGGGAAGCCGGTTATCAGCAGTATGAAACCTCCGCCTACGCGAAGCCGGGTTATCGCTGTGAGCACAACCTTAACTACTGGCGTTTCGGCGACTATCTGGGGATCGGCTGTGGCGCACACGGCAAGCTGACGCAACCGGATGGCCGCATTGTACGCACGGTGAAAACCCGTCATCCGCGTGGATTCATGCAGGGAAATTACCGCGAGAAGCAGTATGAGGTGGCCGACAGCGACAAGCCGTTTGAATATTTCATGAACCGCTTTCGCCTGCTGGAAGCAGCACCGCGCGACGAGTTCAGCCGCTACACCGGTCTGTCAGAGCAGGCGATCCGTCCGCAGATGGATGCCGCGATCGCTGCGGGTTATGTGACGGAAACGGCGGATCAGTGGCAGATTACAGAGAAAGGAAAACTGTTTCTGAATTCGCTGCTGGAGCTGTTTCTGGCGGAAGAGTAACAAAGGCGCCTCAGCCCGGCAGGCTGAGGCGTGACACTATTTTTTCAGGGCGCCCGTAAGCTGCTTACGCTGATCTTCCAGCGAAATGACGCGATTACAGACCTCGTGACCGAAGTTCTGGAAATCCTGCTCCTGCTTGCTCCACTCAGCCTGAATCGACTGCTGCAGACCGCCAAGATTTCCCATAATCGCCTGCAGCGGATTGCTGCCGCCACTGCCCTGCTTACTGCCCATCTCATTCAGGCTATCCTGCATGACGCCGCCCAGCGTCGACTGAACCAGCCTCTCCCCTTCCGCGCGCACTTTATCGATCGCCTGATGGTGGAACGTCAGCCCGTCGTCACGGTGCTCGATGATGCGGTTCATCTGCTGTTTCAGCTGGCCATTCAGCGTGCTCAGGCGATTGCGGACGTTGCTGTCGGTGCCCAGCTTCTCCACGATCACCCGATCCAGTGCCGCACGTCCTTTCTCCAGACGTGAGGTCGCCCCGCTGTCGATCCACGGCAGATCGCGACGCAGCGCGTTCTGGTAATCGATCGCTTTCTGGCGTTCCGCTGTGCTCAGCGACACCTTCTCCCCGTTGAACTGAACGTCGCCCTGCGGCGAGATCTCAAGATTGCCATTGGCACCGACCACCTGCACGCTCTGCGGCTTAATCACCACATCATCCTGCGGCTTAACGCTGCATTCATAGGCTGCCTGAGCCTGGGTCGCTGCTGCCAGCAGCACAGCAAGAAGCGCTTTACGCATCATATCTACTCCCTAACATCTGGTGCGGAACCGTTCAGCAATCGGGCCTCAGCCCGACACCGTGTTTCTTAAAACCGGGCCGGCGGCCTGCTGTTCTGCCCCATCCGGGATGGCAGACCAGCAGCCTGACCGACCTGACCGACCTGACCTTTAGTCCCACCAGACGTCGAAGAGTTCCGTCATCTGCACATCCTGCAGCTTGTGATCTTCCAGCCATTTGCGGACCAGAGCGCGATGCTCCTCGGTGCATTTGCCGGTTTTCTGCAGGCAGACCAGACCTTCCCACACCAGGTAACCGCTGCCATCAAAAGCCAGACCGTTAGGATCGATCGCTTCGTTGATGAACTGGTTGAGCGTCTCATCAATTTCACTTTCGCTGGTGCCTTCCGGGAAGCGCCATGCAACCGAGAACCCCAGCTCCTGAAACTCATCAATGTGCAGTTTTTTGCGTAAACGGCGGCTGCGTTGTGTGGCCATTATTTCACCCTCTCAAACATTAAATCCCATACGCCGTGGCCTAAACGCTGCCCGCGCTGCTCAAACTTGGTCAGTGGACGCGTCTCAGGACGCGGCACATAATTCTGTTGTTCTGACTGGTTACGGTAACCATCAATGCTGTTCATCACTTCCAGCATATGCTCCGCGTAGGCTTCCCAGTCGGTCGCCATGTGGAAAACGCCGCCCAGCTTCAGTTTACGCATCACCAGTTCGGCGAAAGGCACCTGGACGATACGGCGTTTGTTATGACGCGCTTTGTGCCACGGATCGGGGAAAAAGAGCTGAACCATGCGCAGCGAGTTATCCGGGATCATCTTCTCCAGCACTTCCACCGCGTCATGACACATCACCCGCAGGTTCTGTACATCCGCCTCTTTCGCGGCGGCCAGACAGGCTCCCACGCCTGGCGCATGCACTTCAATACCCAGGAAGTTCTGATGCGGCGTGTTCTGCGCCATGGTGACCAGCGACGCGCCCATACCAAAGCCAATCTCCAGCGTCACCGGTGCCTCGCGGCCAAACAGCGCGACTAAATCGACCGGCTCCGGCTGGTATTCCACTCCCATGACCGGCCACAGGGTGTCCAGCGCCTGCTGCTGGCCTTTGGTTAAGCGACCCTGGCGGCGCACAAAGCTGCGGATCCGGCGCAATGGCCGCCCGTTCTCATCAAATTCTGGGGTGATGACGTCATTAATCATGTAAAAGCCTGCTGGTTAGCCTGTTCCGGGAAACGGGCATTATGCAAAGTTCATAAGCAGAAGCAAGCCTTTGCAATCTTCCGGTTTACACCCAGGTGCGCATGTGCTGGAATTCCTGCCTGAGTGTAGAGTAAACACGGAAATTTTCCTTCTTATGATGCAAGCGCCGCAGTTCGCGCAACAGGTGCTGGACTGGTATCAGCGCTTTGGCCGCAAAACCCTGCCCTGGCAGCTGGAGAAAACGCCTTACAAGGTGTGGCTGTCTGAAGTGATGTTACAGCAGACCCAGGTTGCCACGGTTATTCCCTACTTCGAACGCTTTATGGCGCGCTTCCCCACGGTCAGCGATCTGGCGGCGGCACCGCTGGATGAGGTTCTGCATCTCTGGACCGGCCTCGGCTACTACGCCCGTGCGCGTAACCTGCACAAGGCGGCAAAACAGATTGTCGATGTTCATCAGGGCGAGTTCCCTGTGAATTTCGATGATGTCTCTGCCCTGCCCGGCGTAGGCCGCTCGACGGCGGGGGCGATCCTGTCGCTGTCACTGGGACAGCACTTCCCGATTCTGGATGGCAACGTCAAGCGCGTGCTGGCCCGCTGTTATGCCGTCAGCGGCTGGCCGGGCAAAAAAGAGGTCGAGAAGCGGCTCTGGCAGATCAGTGAAGAGGTCACCCCCGCTGAGGGCGTCAGCCAGTTTAACCAGGCGATGATGGATCTGGGCGCGCTGGTCTGCACCCGCTCGAAACCGAAGTGCGAAATCTGCCCGCTGAACAGCGGCTGTGAAGCCTATGCCAGCAGCAGCTGGGCCAGCTATCCCGGTAAGAAGCCTAAACAGGTGCTGCCGGAGCGCAGCGGCTGGTTCCTGATGATTCAGGATGGCGATGATGTCTGGCTGGAGCAGCGTCCCCCGGTGGGTTTATGGGGAGGGCTGTTCTGCTTCCCGCAATTCACCACCGAAGCGGCGCTGAACGACTGGCTGGCGGCACGCGGCATCCACGCCAGACCGCAACAGATGACGGCCTTTCGTCACACCTTCAGCCATTTCCATCTCGATATTGTGCCAATGTGGCTGGCATGGCCTTCTGTCGGGGCGGCGATGGATGAAGCAGGCGGTCTCTGGTATAACTTAGCGCTGCCACCATCTGTGGGATTAGCTGCACCCGTTGAGCGCCTGCTGCACGAGCTGCGCCATCCCCGACAACTGGCTTTGGACAGTTGTGAGATTAATGAGGAAGAAGAATGAGCCGCACCATCTTTTGTACGTTTTTACAGCGCGACGCGGAAGGACAGGATTTTCAGCTCTATCCGGGCGATTTGGGTAAGCGCATTTACAACGAGATTTCGAAAGAAGCCTGGCAGAAGTGGATGGCGAAGCAGACCATGTTGATCAACGAGAAGAAGCTCAACATGATGAATCCTGAGGATCGTAAAGTCCTGGAGAAGGAGATGGTCAACTTCCTGTTCGAAGGCAAAGACGTTCACATCGAAGGCTATACACCGCCAGAAGCGTAAATTTTCGGGCCTCATCGCTGGGGCCGGTTATCCAGGTCAGGCTTGCATTCCCAATGAATAAAAAATTAATCGCCCTGCTGGTGATAGCACCACTTTTGGTTTCCTGTTCCGGGTCGAAAAAACAGCAGTTCCACGAAGAGTGGGTAAAAGACACTAACGGCTTTGATATTCTGATGGGGCAGTTTGCTCACAATATTGAGAATATCTGGGGTATCAATGAGGTCCTGATCGCCGGACCCAAAGATTACGTCAAATACAGCGACAACTATTACACCCGCAGCCACATCAACTTTGAAAGCGGTAAGCTGACTATCGAGACGATTTCGGGCACCGATCCCATGGCCAGCCTGCGTCAGGCAATCGTGACCACCCTGCTGATTGGCGACGATCCGGGGAATGTCGATCTCTACTCTGATGCCAACGATATCGTGATCAGTAAAGAGCCACTGCTCTATGGTCAGGTGCTGGATAACACCGGGCAGCCGATCCGCTGGCAGGGCCGCGCTGAAGCCTTTGCTGACTATCTGATCCAGCACAAACTGCAGCGCCGCACGTCGGGTCTGCATGTGATTTACACCATTACAATTCCGATGGTGCCGAACCACCTGGATAAGCGTGCCCACAAATACCTGCCGATGGTGCGCAAAGCCGCCGAACAGTATGGTGTGGATGCGTCGCTGATTCTGGCGATTATGCAGACCGAGTCGAGCTTTAACCCCTACGCCGTGAGCCACTCCGATGCGCTGGGCCTGATGCAGGTGGTGCAGCACACCGCCGGTGTTGACGTGTTCCGCATGAAGGGGAAATGGGGCAAGCCAAGCCGCAGCTATCTGCTGGACCCGGAGAACAATATCGATGCGGGCACCGCCTATCTGTCGCTGTTGCAGCGCAGCTATCTGGGCGGCATTCAGGATCCGCTGTCCCGCCGCTATGCGGTGATCACCGCCTACAACGGTGGTGCAGGCAGCGTTCTGCGCGTCTTCTCCAGCGATAAAGATCGGGCATTCGCGATGATTAACGACCTGCCGCCGAACAGGGTCTATCAGATCCTGACCAGCCAGCATCCGTCGGCGGAGTCGCGCCGTTATCTGTATAAGGTGAGTACCGCACAGCGGAGTTATCGGGGGTTCTGATTGGATCCGGGGGTGTTCGCTGCGCGAGCGGAGTCTGAGCAGGTTTCGTTCGCCGGGTGAATCCGGCAGTTTCAGTTTCGCCTCTGCAGGCGACCGACAAGGGGGCGCCAGTCGCCGCGCCCCCTTGACCCCGGGCTCCGGCCTGCCTCACCGCCGCTTCGCGGTCCCTTCGCTTCTTCCGGATTTCTCACGGACCGGCAGGACGCGCCATCCCTGGCGCGAACCCGCCTCTTCGCGACATCCCTGTCGCTCGTCCTGAAATCCCTCATCCGCTCAGCGGCTCAGACGGCCTCCCTCCCCGCTGTTATCTCTTCTTTTACTGTTAAGGACTTCACTGCGGTAAGTTTTAAAGAATGTCTTTGGCTTCGGTGCAAACAGACAACGCTCCATTCAGGAGAAACGAAGATATCAAAGGCGGGGGTGTGGGAGAGGCATCCGGCGCGCTGAGGAGCAACCGGAGGCCAGGATGAGCCGACAGGACGTCGGCGAGATGACGGCACGAGCCAGGGATGGCGAGTCCGGACGGTCCGTCGGCCGCAGGGCGTGACGAAGGCACCCCGCAACGCGGGGCGCGGAGGCTGCCGGACGCCGGGATTGTTAAGGGGCGGGCGTCCGCCCCTTGACGCGTCCGCCTGCACGGGCAGGCTGAAACTCCCTCACGCCTGGCGGGCGAAACCCTCTCAGAGCCAGCCCACCGCCTGGCAGGCGAAACCCTCTCAGTACCAGCCCACCGCCAGGTGATAACTCCCTCACGCCTGGCGGGCGAAACCTTCTCAGAGCCAGCCCACCGCCTGGCGGGCGAAACCCTCTCAGAGCAGCCCACCGGCAGGTAACAACTCACCACCGCCTGGCAGGCGAAAGAATCTCATAGCCCCTTCGCGCAGCGAAGCTACCCCCTCACCATCATATTGGCCACCAGATACTTACGTCCCTGCTCATCCTCTTCGGTGTAAACGCCCTGCAGCTCTGGCGAGAAGCCTGGCAGCAGATTCAGCCCCTCTTCCAGGGCCAGGAAGTAGCGCTGCACCGCGCCGCCCCAGATCTCCCCCGGCACCACGCAGAGCACGCCCGGCGGATAAGGCAGCGCGCCCTCGGCGGCAATCCGTCCTGCGGCCTCGGCTATCGGCACCAGCTCGACCTCACCGCGAATATACGCCTGATGGGCATCCTGCGGATTCACCCTGACCGGCGGGAACTCCGCGGCGCGGAACATCAGACGCTGCAGATCCTTCACGTTGTGACTGACGTAAAGATCGTGCATCTCCTGACAGAGGCGACGCAGAGTGTAACCGGCATAGCGTTGCGCATTTTTACGGTAGATCGTCGGCAGCACTTCGGCCAGCGGCGCATCATCCCTGACGTGCTGCTCGAACTGCGCCAGCATCGCCACCAGATTCGCCATCTTCTCCGGGCTCTCTGCTGGCGTCAGCAGGAACAGGATCGAGTTGAGGTCGCACTTCTCCGGCACAATGCCGTTTTCGCGCAGATAGTTCGCCAGAATCGTGGCCGGGATCCCGAAATCACTGTACTCCCCGCTGGCGGCATCGATCCCCGGCGTGGTCAGCAGCAGCTTGCAGGGATCGACCCGATACTGATCGCGCGCATAACCGGCAAAACCGTGCCACTTTTCCTGTGGTTCGAAGCTGAAGTAGCGCAGATCGCGGGCGATCGTCTCCGTGGGCGCATCCTGCCAGCGCTGCCCGGCCACGCGCTCCGGCACAAACGGCAGGATCATTTCGCAACGCTCCAGGATCGCTTTACGCGCATCGATCCCCAGCGTGACGCACTCATCCCACAGGCGACGCCCCGCCTCGCCCTGATGCATCCGGGCGTTAATATCCAGTGCGGCAAACAGCGGATAAAACGGACTGGTTGAGGCGTGCAGCATAAAGGCGTTATTCAGCCGTTTATGCGGGCAGAAGCGGCGCTGTCCGCGAATGTGATTATCTTTTTTGTGGATCTGCGAGGTCTGTGAAAAACCCGCCAGCTGCTTATGTACCGACTGCGTGACAAAAATGCCGGGATCGTTCTCGTTCAATTCTAACGTCAGCGGCGAACAGCCTTCCATCAGCGGGATAAACTGCTCATAGCCGAGCCATGCGGAATCAAACAGGATGTAATCACACAGATGGCCGATGCGATCCACCACCTGACGCGCGTTGTAAACCGTGCCGTCGTAGGTGCCCAGCTGGATGATCGCCAGACGGAAAGGCCGCGCCTCTTCTGCGCGCTGGGGCGCAACCGCCGCGATCTGCTCGCGCAGATAGGCCTCATCAAAGCAGTGCGCATCAATGCCGCCAATAAAGCCGAAAGGATTGCGTGCCGCCTCCAGATAAACCGGCGTGGCCCCCGCCTGGATCAGCGCGCCATGGTGGTTCGACTTATGGTTGTTGCGGTCAAACAGCACCAGATCGCCCCGGGTCAGCAGCGCATTGGTCACCACTTTATTGGCGCTTGAGGTGCCGTTGAGCACAAAGTAGGTTTTGTCGGCGTTAAACACCTTTGCCGCATACTTTTGTGCATCTTTAGCCGATCCTTCGTGGATCAGCAGATCGCCCAGTTTAACGTCGGCATTACACATATCCGAGCGGAAAACATTTTCGCCATAGAAGTCATAGAACTGTTTACCCGCCGGATGTTTCCTGAAGAACGCGCCGCCCTGATGACCGGGGCAGGCAAAGGTACTGTTCTGCATATCGACATAGCGGGAGAGCGTCTCAAAAAAGGGCGGCAGCAGCGCCGCTTCATAGGCCTGCGCGGCCGCCTCCAGCGCAATCCACTCCTGCGGATCGCCATTCAGCTCCCCGCTGACGCCGGGCAGGTGCATCACCTCCTCTTCAAAGGCGTTGGCGACAAATACCGGCAGGTCGAACCCGGTATGACGCAGCAGTGTCAGTATGCCGCTGCGGGTATCCGCCAGCGAGACGACAACCGCCGCGACATCGGTAAAGTCGGTGTTATCCAGCGTCACCACGTCGCGCGCGGTGTTCAGAGTCAGACTGGGCGCCACAGCGGCGCTGGCAGCAATTTTCAGTGGAGTCATAAAGCGTCCCTAACGGCAGGGAGGACGTGCCCGTGGCACAATCATGGGGACAGCGCCCCGGCGAAGAATGTCAGTGAAAACCGTCAGAAGGCATTGTGCAGCCGTTGAAGAGCAGATAACCGGCCGCTGCCAGGCTGGCCTCACCGCATGGGGAACCGCAGCGTGTTCAGGAAAGAGGAAAAACCGGTGCGCGCCGGAAAGAGCGAACGGTAATCCGGGCGGGTGCGCGGTGAACCGGACATGGCGACGTCCTCTGTGATGTATAAACAGGGCCAAAAAGTGGCGGTCATGATGTCATCTTTTTTTTACGTGGACAACCCGAGCCAGGCAATTATCCGGCAGGCGACAAAAAAGATAACGCCCTGTTTTTAATGGATAATTTACAGATTAAAATTAACAGCACGATTAATTATATGAAATATATGCAGATTTATGCAGAGTGCGATCGGCGGCTGACGATGCGCGTGAGCGGGATTCACTGCCCCCTGGCCTGACCCTTGCCCTACCGCATTACCTCTGCCGGGCGTACACTCATCCTCACTATCACACTCCTGGAGGATGCATGTTCAAGGCACTGATCATTGAAAATGACGAGCAGGGTTACCGCGCCCTGCTCAAAGATCTCCCCGAATCGCAACTGCCCGACCACGATGTCACGCTCGACGTCAGCTACTCATCCCTGAACTACAAAGATGCCCTGGCTATCTGCAACAAAGGCCCGATTGTGCGCCAGTTCCCGATGGTGCCGGGTATCGACTTTGTGGGCCGGGTCACCGCCAGCCGCCATCCCGACTGGAAAGAGGGAGATATGGCCCTGCTGACAGGCTGGGGGGTGGGCGAAAAACAGTGGGGCGGCCTGGCACAGAAAGCCAGCGTCAGCGGCGACTGGCTGGTGCGCGTTCCCGCCTCTCTCACTCCGCTACAGACGATGGCAATGGGCACGGCGGGACTGACCGCGATGCTCTGTGTGATGGCGCTGGAGAAACAGGGCATCACGCCTGACCACGGGCCGGTGCTGGTGACGGGTGCCAGCGGCGGCGTCGGCAGCTACAGCGTCAGCCTGCTGGCTCGGCTGGGATATGAGGTTATCGCCTCCAGCGGACGCGCCAGCGACCATGCCTACCTGATCGACACCCTGGGGGCGACCTCAGTCATCGATCGTGATGAGCTGTCACAGCCAGGCAAGCCGCTGGCAAAAGAGCGCTGGGCTGCCGCGATAGACAGCGTGGGCAGCCACACACTGGCGAACGTGCTGGCCGCCACCCGGCGGGACGGCGCGGTAGCTGCCTGCGGTATGGCGCAGGGTCTCGACCTGCCTGCCAGCGTCGCCCCCTTTATTCTGCGCGGCGTCACGCTTGCCGGTGTGGACAGCGTGCTCTGCCCGACACCGCTTCGCCAGCAGGCGTGGCAGCGGCTGGGTGAGCTGCTGGATGGCGAACGGCTCAGCCGGCTGAGCCGGGTCATCCCGCTGAGTGAGGCGAAACAGGGCGCGCAGGATCTGCTGGACGGAAAAGTGCAGGGCCGGCTGATTGTCGACTGCCGCTGACGGCTTCTGAAGGCGCGCTTCGCGCCTTCAGAGCGTGCTTCGCTGCAACCGTCTGATAAGCCCCTCCAGCGCGAACTGCGTGCCCTGCTCCATCACCGATTTCGGAT